>JBFWOK010000037.1:0-44475 GCA_050250555.1 Limisphaerales bacterium | reverse complement strand
ACTTCGACGCGGCCCAGCAACCCCTCGACGATGCCGTCCAGACCTACACCGCCGGCGAACTCCCGGCGCGCTTCGATGCCTGGATCGCCGCCGGTGCCCAGCTCCCCTTCGAACCGGGTTGGCGGATCCTGGAACTGTCCGAAACCCACTCCCAGGCGGGTGCCACGTTTCGCCGACTCGACGACGGATCCCACCTGGCCGAGGGGAAGAACGGCGACACCGACCGTTACACCTTCACCGCCGACCTGCCCGAAACAGCCCCGATCGCGGCGCTCCGCCTCGAAGCCCTCGCGGATCCCGCGCTCCCGAAAGGCGGACCGGGACGCGCCGACAATGGCAATATCGGACTCAGCCGGATCCGGGTCTTCACGTCCTCTTCCTCTTCGAATGGAAGCACCTCCTCGAACGAGGTCCGACTGTCGGAAGCACGGGCCACGTTTGAACAAAACACGAATCATCTGGCCATTGCCGCCGCGCTGGATTCGGACCTCCACACCGGTTGGGCCGTGGATCCCCGGTTCGGAACCAACCACGCCGCCGCCTTCGCGATCACCCCACCCATTCCCTCCGGGCCGGGCCGCCGGCTGACCGTCGTCCTCGAGTTCCAGGTCAACACGCGTCACAACATCGGACGGGCTCGGCTCGCCGTGGCGTCCGACCCGGCGACACCGCTGGAGGCGTCCGGCGTTCCTTCCGCGATCGCCGCACTTCTCGCGAAGCTTCGCGAAATGCCGGACACCACCGCGCCCACCGCACCCACCGCGCCCACCGCCCTCAGCGCGTCCGAGCGAAAGGCCCTTCTCGAATGGTGGAAACCGTTCGATCCCGGCTGGAAGGCTCTGGCCGACGCCGCCGAAGCCCACCGACGCCGGAAACCCCGACCGGCCCTCACCAAGGTCCTGACCTGCACCGAAGGCAACACACCCGTGCGGATGCACACCCAGGGCGCGGATTTCTTCCCCGAAACCCACTTCCTCGACCGCGGCAGCGCGGACCGCAAACAGGGCGTCGCGACCCAGGGCTTTCCGGAGGTCCTCGCCCGTGTCGACGATCCGGATCGCCGCTGGGCCTGGACGCCGCCGCAGGGAGCCCGGTATTCCGGACGCCGCCGCGCCTTGGCGAACTGGATCACGGACGCGGACCACGGTGCCGGTCACCTTCTCGCCCGTGTCATCGTCAACCGGGTGTGGCAGCACCACTTCGGCCGCGGCCTGGTCGCCACTCCCAACGATTTCGGCGCCCAGGGATCGCCTCCCACCCATCCGGAACTCCTCGATTGGCTCGCCGCGGAACTGATCCGGCGGGAATGGCGCCTGAAACCCATCCACGAACTGATCCTCACGAGCGCCGCGTACCAACTGTCCACGGATCCGCCCTCGACGTCGGAAGCCGACTCGATCGCGGTGAACGGACCGGAATCCTATCGCGCATTCATCCCCCGGCGGCTCCAGGCTGAGGCGATCCGTGATTCCATCCTGTTCGTTTCAGGGACGCTCGATCCGACGATGTACGGCCCCGGCACCCTGGATCCGTCGAGCACCCGGCGGAGCATCTACTTCACGGTGAAACGCAGCCAACTCATCCCGGCTCTTCAGGTCTTCGACGCCCCGGAACCGCTGGTCAGCCAGGGAACCCGCCCTTCCACGACCGTCGCTCCCCAGGCCCTGCTCCTCATGAACAGCCCCCAACTGCGCCACTGGGCCGAAAAGTTCGCGCGCCGAATCGAGGCCGAGTCCGAGTCCGATTCCGGCGCCGCGGCGCGTCCTCCGGAGGCGGTTCGAACCGCCTATCGGATCGCGTTGGGACGCGAACCCACCGTCGGCGAACTCAGCGCATCCACGGACTTTCTCACGGAACAGACCGCGACCTACGAAGCCGAAGTCCCCCCATCGGAGAGACCCCGCGATGCGCGACGGATGGCGCTGACCGACCTGGCCCAGGCGATTCTCAGCCTCAACGAGTTCATCTACGTCGATTGATATCTCCGTGAACCCGGCTCCCACCGCGAAAAGAACATTCTCCCACGAGGAGATCATCGACGCCGCGGAACCGGGTTCGGCGCGCCGCTTGGCCCGCGTTGCCATCGGGAGCCGTACTCGCACTCGTACTCGTACTCACTCTCTCCCGCCTTGGGTGATCGAACAGGGTGATGGCCCTTCGAGTACGAGTACCGCCCTTCGGGCTGAGTACGAGTACGAGTCCAATGCGAGTCCGATGCGATGATGGCGGACCCAACAGAACCCAAGTCATGAAGCGCCCCTCCTCACTCGTCAGCACGCCGGAAAACTCGGACGCCGGGTCCCGGCTCGGTCGGCGCGAGTTCCTGCGGCGGGCCGGACTCGGAGCCGGCGCTCTCGGCCTAGCGACGCTCCTCCGCGACAGCGGACTGCTGTTGCCCGACGCTTCGGCGGGCTTCTCCGATCCCCTCGCCCCACGACCGGCCCATTTTCCCGCGAAAGCGAAATCCGTGATCTGGCTCTTCATGAACGGCGGCCCCAGCCAGGTCGATACCTGGGACTACAAACCCGAACTCGCCACCCGCGACGGCAAGGAACTCGCCGGCTTCGACAACAGGACCGGATTCTTCACCGGCGCGGTCGGACCGCTCATGAAATCGCCGTTCACCTGGGCGCGACACGGCCGGAGTGGCACGTGGGTTTCCGATCTCTTCCCCCACATGGCCCGGCATGTGGACAAGATGGCGTTCCTGCATTCCTGCCACACCGAGTCCAACAACCACAGTCCCGCGCTGTTCATGATCAACACGGGAAGCACCCGGATGGGCTCGCCGTGCGTCGGTTCCTGGGCCACCTACGGACTCGGCAGCGCCGGCCGCAATCTTCCCGCCTTCGTCGTGATGAGCGACCCGCTCGATCGCGGACTTCCCAAGGGCAACGCCAACAATTGGGGCGCCGGATTTCTCCCGAGCGTCTTCCAGGGCACCTGGCTTCGTCCAAAGGGTGATCCGATCGACAACCTCCGGCCGCCCACCGGAGTGACGTCGACCTCCCAGCGCGCCCAACTGGATCTCGTTGCGCGACTGAATCGCGAACACGCCGCCCCGCCCGCCGTCGAAAGCGAATTCTCCGCCCGCATAGAGAGCTTCGAACTCGCCTACCGCATGCAGTCCGCGGCGCCGGAGGCGTTCGACATCACCCGCGAATCCGAAGACATCCGCCAACTCTACGGCCTCGATCACAAACACTGCGCCCACTTCGCCGCCCAGTGCCTCATGGCCCGACGCATGGTCGAACGCGGCGTCCGATTCGTGCAGATCTACTCGGGCGGCATGGAAAACCAGCGAAGCTGGGACGGCCACGAGGATATCGTCGGCAATCATCGGGGATTCGCCCTCGAAACCGATCAACCCATCGCCGCCCTCCTCGCGGACCTCGAACAACGAGGTCTGCTCGAGTCGACGCTCGTGATCTGGGGCGGCGAGTTCGGACGCCTGCCCGTGTCCCAGAAGGGCGCGAAACCCGGCCGCGACCACAATCCCCATGCGTTCACCTATTGGCTCGCGGGCGGCGGCGTGAAGGGAGGCGTCCACCACGGTCAGACCGACGAGCTCGGCCACAAGGCCGCGGTCCAACGCGTCAGCGTCAATGATCTCCACGCCACGATCCTCCACTTGCTCGGGTTCGATCACGAACGCCTGACCTACCGCCTGAACGGCCGCGACTTCCGACTCACCGACGTCGCCGGCGACGTCGTGCGTTCAGTGGTCGCCTGACGGGTCGGAAGGGGCCACGACCGGACCACCCCTCCGGACCGCAACTAAGGGACAGGTCTTTTGTGGCGGGTCTTTTGTGGCGGTGCGGAACGCCCCCCAATTTGGAGTTCGGTGCTTCGCACCGCTTTGGATCGCCGCGGAGCGCCGAAACATAAGCATCGGGAGCCCCACCAAAGCGGTGCGGAGCACCGCACTCCAAAGTACGAGTCCCTTGGCAACGCACCAGATCGTCGTTGATCCCCACGTATCGGCCGTCACGGTCCCGCGACCACCTCGGCTTCGACGGAATTGGAGAGATAGTTCAATCGGGCCGTCAGTCCCGCCGGCAATCCGGTGACTTCAATCGGGTTGCGGAAGGTCTGATTCCGCGAACCCGCGGACACGATGACGAACTTGTCGCCAACGGACGGGACAAAGCCCGGTGTGAACCCAAGCCGAAGCCGACCGCCAAGCCAGAGGGCGGCGCTGCCTTGGAGCTGGTCGTGAAGGATCCCGGGCTCCGCGCCCCCGATCCGGATCGTGACGAGGCTGTCGGGCCACAGGTAGGCGCCGGTCGCGCCGAACGTCAGAACGCCGAATCCGGTCGGGCCGCCGGGGCGGAGGTGGGCCGTGTTCGTGATGACGTAGAAGGCGCCCGAATCGCTGCCAACCCGGCCGGGGCCATGGATCTCTCCGGCCAGTACGCGCTGTGAACCGGCGGGCGTCAGGCGTCCGCCGCCGAGCCGGGTGAGGCCGGTCTCGGTCTGGACGAAGCTGCCGTTGAACACCAAGGCGCCGCTGAGCTCGATCACACCCCGATTCGTGAAGGCGAAGGGCAGAGTGGCGTTTCCGATTCCGGTCTTCCTGAACAGACCTTCGTTGTCGAACGTGCCCGTCGAAGGCTGCCCCGACAGGCTGGAGGTGATGTTCGAGACGGTGTACGTCGCACCGACCGGGTTGCTGAAACGTCCGGCGAACCGCGGCGGAATGGAGGAGAAATGAAACCAGTTCGCGGCATTGACGACGTCGATGTCGGCACTGAACGCGGCGTTGCCTTCGGTGAGCGTGCCCTCGTTTCGGAAGGTTGGGGGATCATCACGGCTCCGCGCTTCGAAGCCCGCGTTGACGATGGCGTTTCCCGCGACGACCAGATCGCCGTCGAGCCAGACGACGCCGTTCCCGAGGTTGGGGTTCGTGAGGACGTACCCCGACGGAAGTCGAAGGTTGGCGTTCCCTTCGGTGACGAGCCTGGGTCCCGGGACGGCTAGGGAGCCAGTGAGGTGATTGGAACCGCCGCTCAGGAGGAGCGTGCCTTCGCCGGTGAAGGCGCCCGGGAGGAGCCACCCGGGCCGAAGGTTGGCGCCGCTGATCTGAAGCGTCGCGTTCGTGGCGATCCGGACATTGCCTCCGAGGGTTCCGCCCGCGGACAGGCGGAGAAGTCCGCCGTCGACGTGAAGATTGCCTTGGCTTTCGAGCACGACGCCGAACGTGTTGGTGAGCCCGTTGGCGGCCTTGGCCAGGGTTCCGAAGTTCTCGAATACGCCGCCTCCTCCGACGGTTCGGTTCGTGGCCAGTTCGAAGGTTCCGTCCGCCAGATTGCGGAAAAGGGTGTTGGCATCGAGTCCGAGACCGGTGACCTGGGAGGAGATTCGCGGCCGCCAGATGGATGTGCCCGAGTGTTCAACCACGGCGTTGGTCTCGAGCGAGAACCGGCTTCCGAAGTCGACACCGTCGAGCAACCGGAGTCGTCCCGGCCCACTGATGTCGGACCCGTTGCCGACCTGAGGATCTCCGATCACGACCCGCGAGGAGACCGTGACTTCGGCGGACGCCTTAATGCGACCGAAGTTCCAGCGAAGATCGTCAAGAGTCGTGGGATGGCGAAAATCCAGAACGCCTTCCCGCACCGTGAAGGGACCCGCGAACCGAAGCGGGCCGTTGTCGAAAACGGCGTCGGTGTTGATGAAGGTGAAAGCGCCGGCACCGGGATCGAGGGGTCCGGAGAATGCGGCTGCCAGACTCTCGAATGTGGCGCCGCCAGTGACGGCAAATCGGCCGGCGAATACCGCCTCGTCCCGGCGGAGATAGAAGCTGCCGGCACCTTCCACGACGCTCCCCGTTTCAAAGCGGTGCGAACCGTTGTCGTCGCTGATCCTCAGCGACGATCCGGCCGCGATCACGAGACGCCCCGACTGGACGAGACGGCCCTGGACTTCGGCCTGTCCGGCCGAGATGTCCCAGAGCCCGTCGTTCGTGACGCTGAGACCCAGCCAGCGAAGACGGTTGGTGGTGCCGGATTGGCGGATGGTTCCGCGATTCCAGAGGGCGGATCGCGTGCCCTGCCAGTCGCGGGACGTTGTGCCGGCGACCGCCTCCAGGACAGCTTCGGAATTCACAACCCAGAGGGTGCTCCCGGAAACGCTGTCCGGGGACACACTGCCTGAGGACCACGTGAGCGGACCCTTTTCCACGACAACCGTCTGGGCGCCGAACTTCGCGGCATTCCCCAGCGTCCCTCCCTGGAGGGTCGCGGGACCCGCGAGAATGAGTTCGCCGCCTCCCCGCACCGTGGAATTCGCGCCCCATGTGACGGGGCCGGTGATGCGCAGGTTCGCGGCGTTGGCGAGCGTGCTGGTCTGGATGTGGAACGACCCGGTGATCACGGAATTGGATCGGAGGGTCAGACCGCCGCCCGTGAGGCTCAGGTTCTCCGCAGCCTGGAGTGTGTTGACGAGCGACTGGCCGGTCGTGTGGGAAACCGTAAAAACTCCGGACGGCCGGTCGATCACGACGTCGTCCGCTAGCCCGGGTCTCACGGGGCTCCAGTTCGCGGCGACGTCCCATCGACCATCCGCGTCGACGGCCCACGAAACCGGGCCATGGATTCCGAACCGGGAGGCGAATACGGGGGACACGGGATTTCCGAAGCGGTCGGTGGCCTGCGCCGTCGCCATGAAACGGTATTCGCCGGCAGGCAGGGGTTGTGTGAATTCCAGGCTCGCGGTCGAGGTGACTTCGTCATAGCGGATCGAGCCGCCTTGAACCGGAGTTCCATTGGTGAGGGCGAGGGTGAGGCCCGAGGACAGACTGCCTGGATCCATGGGTTCGGAGAACTGAACCTGGATCCTGGAAAGTCCGTTGATGGGACGGGCATGACCGTCAGGGGGATCCACGGCGACCACGGCGGGAGACGTCACGGTGAAGTTCCACGACGAGGCGGAAGCGATGGCGTTGCCGAGAATGTCGAGGGCGTTGGTGGTGAGGGTGGCGCGGTAGCGGCCACTGCGCAGGGCGGGCGCCGGATTGAACGTCATCCGGTTGGAAACCGCCGAAAAGGACAACGCCGCAACATCCACCGGGATATCGTCGGCGGTCCCGGATTGACCGTCGGGACCAGCGTGAAGAAGCGCGAAACCTCCCGATCTCAGCGACGCCGCATCCATGAGCGCGCTGAAGCGGGCCGTGATCGCGGTGAGCGCACCCGGCCGGTGGTTGGAATTGTTGACCGGCGTGGTTGCGAGCACGGCGGAGGGCGGAATGCGAAAGGTCCACGCCTGTTCGGAGGGAAGCGTCTGACCGGCGGCGTCGGCGAGGGAGGTCGTCGCCCTCAGGCGGTAGTGGCCCACCGGAAAGACGGTGGCTGGTCGCAGTTCGGCCGTGAGGTTGGCCGACAAGTAGGCGATCTGAACCGCGATGGGTCGGTCGTCGGCCGTTCCATGAGTGCCGTCGGGGCCCGCCTCACTCAACAGAAGTCCCCCCGGAAGGGAACCCAACCCCATGGGTTCGCTGAAGCCCACCGTGACGGAGGTCACGACTCCCGGCAGGAATTCCCCGCCGTTCGGCGGGTTGAGGAGCAGCACCGTGGGCGGAGTCCGGTCGGGCGTGAGCGCCACGGTGCGTTCGTCGGTCCAGCGCTCGTTGCCGGCGGTGTCGAGAGCCCGAGCTCTGAGGACGACCGAGGTCCGGCCAGGCGAAGCCGGAGGCGCCACCGTGATGGGAACCTGGAATGGGAATGAACCGGCTGAACCCAGCAACACCCCGTCCCGGTAAACCTCGACCTCGCGCACCTGCACGTCGTCGCCGGTGACGAAGGTGAGGAGGGCCGAACTGCCGATTTCAAGGGACGGGGAGATGTCGGCGAGCGGTGGTCCAAACGCGATCGTGGGTCGCTGACCCGCCGTGTCGCGGGGAAGGAAATGGACGACCTGAAGACCGGCTCGGCTGTCGGCGACATACGCAAGGCCTTTGTGGATGACGACCGACCTCGGATCGCCGGGAGTGGCCAGACTGGTGATGAAGTTGGTCGTCGAATCGGCGGTTTGGACGTCGTAGAGGGAGAAGGCCAACGATTGCGCGCCTCCAAAACTGGTCGTGACCGCGAGAAGCCCGGAGCCGTTCTCCACCAAATCATGAATCGCGGCCTGGGTTCTGGGTTGCCGAACGAGGACAACCGGAGTGGTTGGATCGGAAACATCCAGGATGGTGAACCCCTCGAAGTACCCGACATACGCCCTTCCACCGCCCGCGAACAACCGCCGCCCGATTTCAAGGGGAGGTGTGCCTCCGGCGATCGTCGTCCGCGAAAGTTCCTCCAGGCCGAGCCCTACCCTTCGAAAAATCCGCAGGTCGGCGGCCGTTAGGACATGAAGAAGGTCGCCATCGACCGCGAGATCGTGGACCGCGGCGCCGGCACTGACTTCGGGCAGCAAGCGGGCTGTGGCCAGATCCACGATAAAAACGCTGGAAGCCCGGCCAAAGTAACCGACCGGCGGAGCCAGCGCGACAGCCGCGACCGCCGTGGCGCCGAAGTTGGTGACGATCGTGGGCTGGGTGGGAAGGCGAAGGTCCAGAAGCGCGGCACCCTGGGTTCGAGCCACGAGAGCGATCCCGCCGGAAACCGCCGCCACTCGCGCCCGGGGAATCGAAATCTGCGCGACCCGGACCGGCGACCTCGGGAGGCTCAGATCAAACACCCCGAAGCCTTCGGAACCGTCCGCGACCAACGCAAGATTCCCATCGATCGCCACGTGCTCGGCGTTCCCCGGCGTGTCGGCCCCTCCGATCACACCGACCACGACCTCCCGGCCATCGAGTGGATTGGCGCCCGAGACGAACTCCGCTCCATCCAGCACCCCATCGCCGTCGGAATCGGGGGCGCCCGGCTCGCTTCCCAAAATCCACTCCTGGCGGTCGCCGAGACCGTCGGCATCGCGATCAGGCCCCAGGTCCGCGAGGAGGGGAGCGGCGGGAATTCGGGTTCGCCGGCCTGCCTGAACCGATATGAAGAGCGCCGATCCGTGACGGTCGTTTTCAGGATCGAGGTAGGTGATCCGGTACCGCCGATTGGGCGCGAGAATCTGTGGCGGCATCTGTCCGAGAGACGTCATCCGACCGCGCTGGACGAAACCCGTGGCCAGATCCTGAAGTGCGAAGAAGTGGGCCCGGCGCGGAAACGCGGGCTCCAAGCTGGTGGGGTCTTCTTCGGGAACCGTCAGCAAACTGGCGTCCACGCCAGCGCTGGCGCCCCCAGGAGTCCAGGTGCCATACGAGGAGGAGTCGGGAGCGGGTTCCGCAAAGGCGGACAGGACCGCGGCGACACGGAAGATCCCGTCCCAGACGGATTCCCAGCCATCGGCCTGCCGGGCGGCGATCACGGATTCCAACCGGGTTGCGGCGCTCAGGAAGGCGTCAGTGTCAGGGTCGCCCGATCGGAAGGCACCCGTCGCCATGCGGTTGAGTCGATCCACAAGGCCCTCGACGTCCGCGGATGAAACGAGTGACGGAAGGGGAAGCGCGAGCAGGGCCGCGCGTTCCGCGGGGGTCACTTCCCACCGGCGATCGCTTTCGGGACCAACGACCTCGTTCACGGCCTGCAAGAAGGCGCGGTATTTCTCCGAGTCGCCGTTCGACGGGGTTTGCGCGACCGCCCAGGCGGGGCCGAACCACACCGCGACCAGATTGCTGGAGGCTTCGCAAACTTCGATCTGGCGGTTCAGGAGGCTTCGGATGACCGCCACCTGGGCCCCGAATGCCGCGCCTCCGCCACCCGAAACGGCGTGGAGTCCGGCGCGTTGGCCCTGCCGACCCGCGCAATCGTCGAGCGCGGCCACATTGAATATCACCGACTTGAAGGTCCAAGCCGACGACAGGATGGATCCGGCCTTGGGAATACATCCGAGCGCCGACCCGATCGCGCCGTCGATGATGGGATTCGCGATGTCCCATTCGCCACAAGCCTCAAGATCGATCGAGCAGTCCCGCGCAGCCCTCATGGCCGACGTGGCGACCCCCAGCGCGCATCCCGGCGCGCCGTCGTCCAAATGCGCCGCGCCGATGTCCTCGACAAGGTCGTTCACCGAATTGAACAAAAGCCGGGCCTCCTTCCGGCAGTTGTTCCCCTCGCAGAACGGATTGAAGAAGTCGCAATCGGGCGGCTCCTTCGGCGGATCGTCGTCGCACGTCGCACAATCGTCGCCGGGTCCACCACCTCCCGGACCCTCCGGGCCGCCCCCCGGACCGCCGGGACTCGCTCCATGCCATCCGGGCTGTCGAACCCCCACCCCGGGGTCCGTCTCCGCGAACCGGCCGTCTGCGGAAATCGTCATCGGCCCCGCGATCTCCCAGCGCCCGGTGTCGTGGTCGAAACTCCAGAGCGCCGTTTTCGCGCCGGGTCCCAGGATTTCCCCGGTGACCGGGTCCGGCAGGTTCGGAAAGCGGACGGGAACGGGACGGTCGAAATTCGCGGGTCCATCCGTCTGGATTGTGATGACCAACGGAAGGTTCAGTCCCGGTGGAAGCGGTTCCGGAAGGCGATCCGGAGCCACCGGCGCGATGCCAATTCTTCCGCCGCGGGTTCCGTTCTCCGAGTACAACGCATTCGCCGGAACCCGGACCTCGACCCCTTCCAGATCCGGGTTCGAAGCGAGGATCGACGGCGAGAACCCCACCACGGTCGAGTCGGTGGCGCTGACGGTCCGCAGCGCGTCACCAGGCACCCGCGGTAGATAGATCCGTCCGTCGCCTCCCGCGAGATTGTCCGTTCGACCAGCGTCCGCCTCCCACGACTTGCCGACGAACGGGTAATACGCTCCGTCCGGCCAATCGCTGAGCGAAGAGGTCCTTCCATCGACGTGGACGAAGAACCGGCCCGCGGGGGACGGCTGGAGGGTGAACGTCCCATCGGCTCCGGTCACCGCGCGAAGCTCCTGTTCGGCGCCATCGACCGTGATGGTCACACCCGGGAGCGGCCGATCGGTGCCATCGGGGTTCTTCTCGGACGCCAGCACGCGGCCGGAGACCGACGTGGTGCCGACAGGTGTGGCGTTGACGGTGGTGAAGGAGAACGTGCGAACACCTCCCGGCCAGCCGTCGAGGTCCGCGTCCACCGCGCGACCCGCCGAATCCAGAACCCGGAATCCATCGAACCGGACTTCGACCCGACTGCCGGCGGGCAGCGGTTCGAGATAGAAAAGGGCGGCCGAACGCCGGTCCGTGGCGAGTTCGACGCGGGTCAGGAGCGGACGCCCGGCGGCCTGCGCTTCGATCACGGACACGTCCAGCTGCGTTTCGGGGGCCAGGGATTCGTCGAAACGGAAGACCGTTTCGCGATGAACGGAAACATCGGTTTCGCCGTCGGCGGGTGACGTTTCGACCAGTCGCGCGGGACCCGACGGTATCCGAACCAATCGGTAGAATCGGGTCTGTCCGCCGGCGCTGAGCACGACTTGCCGGGAGTTCCCCACGGTTTCAACGGGAACACCGACAGCGGTCCAACGCGCATCCGGCCCGAGGGCGGGAGATTCTTCGAGCGAGACGCCGTCCGCGCTCGCGGGCCAGGAGACACGAAATCGGCCCTGCGGCTGGGATTCGATCCCGAGAACCTGACCCCGCGACGCCATCGGAGCGGTCCAAGCCAGGGAAAGGGAAAGAACCGCGCTTGCGACGGAGGCCGCGGAAGCCGGACGACAACGGAGAAGATTCATGGATGGGATCGGTCCTTGGCCTTGGCGGTCTGGATCCGCTTAGGCACGGGTTCGACGCCGCGTCCGGTCGAATCTCAGAAGGTTTTGGGCTGCAACGATGTCGATGCTGCCTTTGGCGAAACCGAGGGTCAAGGGATCCACCAACGCGCCCGATCATGCCAGATCAGTCCAAGAGCCCAAGAAACGGATCGATCGTCCCTGGATGTCCTGAATGACACGAAACTCGGGACTGACCCCGTGCCGGCGGGCGAACGGTCAGGATTGGAAATCGGGCTCAACCGCCATTCGAAGGACGCGACGGTTCGGCGACCACCTCGCAATAGGCTGACTGCGACCGAGGCGCGGGAACCGGACAGCCGGAAAGTAGCAATCCGTCGATATGGAACTCGATCGCGTCGTGCATTTCGGACTCAACTTCCTGCCGTGTGCGTCCGGTTGCGGCGCAACCTGGCAGATCCGGTGAATACGCGGAGAACCCGGTCTCGGTTTCCTCAATGATGATCAAGTAGCGGCTCATTTCAGTCCTGCCTGTTTCAAAATGCTGTTCTGCGTGCCAGGCGCAAGATCGTCTCCAGGCTTGCCGGGAACCGTCACCACCCCAGGTCGCGCGGAATGCTTGAACTGCCGGTGGCTGCCGCGAGTCCGGTTTAGGTACCAACCCTCCGCTTCGATCAGGCGAATGATTTCCCGCACCTTCACGCTTGCCACCTTGCGACCATCACACGGCAAGGTCAACGGCGCCATCAACTCGACCACCTGTGGAACCCGAAACTCGACGCTCCCAATCATGGTCCGCCGCTCGCAGACTCACCGCCGCCGCCGAAGGCGGTCCGGGAACCTTCTGGTTCCTCCAGAGAGAATTTCCCCCCAAGCGACGGGTTTCTTGCATCCGCACCGTTCACCCCGGGGCGAAGTCGGACCCCATGGTTCCGGGTATCCGGGACACAAGGTGCCAATCCGAGGCCCGTTGGGCCGGCCTGTCTATAGCCGCGCGGTCGATTGAACCTCCCAAGCTCGGTTAGGAGCGACCCCCCCCGGCGTGATTCGGTTTGGCGCATTGTCCACCGGAAATGCCGAGAAACCTACGGAAAGAAGCCCCCCAACCTCAGGCACCGTATCGCAGCCATTCGCAGGACAATCACCTGAACCCGGCCTGCCGCCCTGCGCCTTGGTCATGTCGACTCATGCCCGGGTCCGGTACACATAGGCGATCAAAGGACTCACCACAAGGTAGTGCACGAATACGAAGCAGCTCTCTATCAGTACGTATCCCGACGGCGACCTCATGGGATGCTTGGCGGCCGTGGCAAGCACCATGAAGGACAACGAAAGGGGAAAGCCGATGGCGGCAAATTTCAGTGCCCCCTCGATCACGGGGAGGCCGGCGAACATCCTGGAGTAGATATAGGAATAGACGATGGCTTGGATGATCATGGACAGCAAACCGAGGGGAATAATCATGTCCTCTCGATACACTCCCAGGTTCTTGTAGTGCGCCTGAAAGAACTTGAGATGCCACAAGTAGCCGAGCGGAAACGTCGGCACAATGTACGCTAAACTCGCTAGAACATGCTTGGTCATGGTTGTGACTTTGATGAGCTCGTGAACACGGTGGATGATCCTCGGGTCTGTCTGCTGCCAGTACAAATAATCCTCCGAAACCTACTCCGCAAGAATGGGTTCCTCGATGATTCCATCGGATGGGCTGAGATCGCCGGGAATCAACGTGAGACGCCGTCGGAACGGGCCGCTCCTACGGAGCTTGTGGAGACTTGGGTGTCGGCCTGCTATAGACAGGTCGCCCCTGACGGGGCTTCAGCCAGGATTGCCCACGGGTAGGCTCGTTCAACGGAACCGTCCGCAATCCAAGGCCCGTCGGGCCGACCTGTTTATAGGCGTGCGGAATGTTGAGGATCTTAAGCTCCGCTAGGAGCGACCCAAGCCCCAGGCATGAATCGGCTTAGCCGATGCCCCACCGGAAATATCGAGGAACCAAATGATATGCGATTCCAAACCGAGATACGGTCCCGGCGACGCAATGCTCATCCTTTCTTGCGTTGAACCAGTATCAAATCCTCGTTGATAAATTCTGTGTGTAGCCTCCCAAAGGCCCGGCCTTCAAGTTCGATGCCCTCGCCGATGAAGTCAACGAACTCGGGGCTGTCTTTGCTGATGACTGCAACAACGACCGCATCCCACTTGCCCACCCTCACAACATCGCCCTCTAGCACGGGTTCTCCCGTGAGATAATTCCATGATCGACTCATACGGTGTGCCGAACGCCTGCGTCGACGACGGCGGGAATCAGGCAAGTCCTGAAACCCAGGCTCAACCGCCGTTCGTAGGACGCAATGGTTCGCTGCTATCTCAATATCGATCTCCTTACGCAACCGCTGCTTCGCCTCGCCCCAGTCCAGCACTACCTCCTGACCGGCACCCAAACGCTTCTCCCGTTCCTCGAGAGCGCTCGCATGCCACTCAGGGATGACGGCATCCGGGTCGGTGCGCGCCAAATCGGCCCAAATCGCCTCCATCGCTGCAATCTTCTCCGCAGTGCTCATGGAAGCCAGTGGCAGGTCCATTTTCATTGGAAGCCTTTCGATCGATCTCAGGGCCTGAGTCAATGCATCCGAGGAAGGGGCGACCTCGCGCGGAGTGCGAAGTCAGCGAACGTGGTATCAACGGCCAAACTGCAGCCGAATCCGTGTCAGAGCGCAAGGCTGAGGTCACTCGCTGGAAAGGCTTCCAGGTTCGGCGAACTTCTCCCCCGTGCGGGCGAGCCCCGGAGTGCTGGGGGTGCACCGTGCCCGCGTGCGCTTCCCGCGGCGCGTTCTATCCCCTCCTCCCATCCCCCCTTCCTCCCCTTCGGTGTCGTCCGTGTGTTCCGTGGTTGTCCCCCGAAAGGCCAGGAGCCTCCCACCGAAGCCGCGGCCCGAGAACCGTTGCCAAACGGGGCGTCCGCGGCTTTTGATTTCCCGCATGCCGTCGGCCCGCAAGCGATCGTCCAGAACCCCAACCGTCCCCAGGACGGTCGTCCAACTCATTGCCAGTGGTGATCTCCGCTTGTCCGCGAATCAGAAGTGCTGGCCGGAGCAGGCGCGGATGGAGGAAACCCTCGCGGAAGCGGTCCGGGCGGAGGGGGCGGTGCTGAAGCGGGCGCACCCGTACGACAAGACCAAGCGGCATGGGTTCATCGACTCCCAGAAGATGGGGATGGAGGTGTTCCGGGGGATCGACCCCGACGCGCCGTTGATCGTGGCGGAGAGCGTCTGGCAGTACAGCCACCACGTTCTCGCGGGACTGACCACCCACCGCGGTCCCATTCTGACCGTCGCCAACTGGTCGGGGACCTGGCCGGGGCTTGTCGGGATGCTGAATCTCAACGGTTCGCTGACCAAAGCCGGTGTCCCCTACAGCACGCTCTGGAGCGAGACGTTTCAGGACGAGTTCTTCCGGGACGGCCTCCGGCACTGGCTTGGCAGTGGTCGGGTCGCCCACGACACGAGCCACGTCCGGGATCTGTCGACTCTCAAGCTGCCTCCGGCCGACGAGCAGTTCGGACGCGATTGGGCGAAGGCGTTTCGAAAGCGGAAGTCGATCATGGGCGTGTTCGACGAGGGGTGCATGGGCATGTTCAACGCCATCATTCCGGACGAACTGCTTCATCCGACCGGCGTGTTCAAGGAGCGGCTGAGCCAGTCGTCGCTCTACGCGGCGATGCGGCAGGTGACCGAAGCGGAGGCGAGGGCGGTGGCGGCGTGGTACGTCCGGAAGGGGCTTCGGTTCGACTGGGGTTCCGACGAGGCGACGGAACTGACCGAGGCCCAGACCCTGGAACAATGCCGGATGTACATCGCGACCCTGCGCATCGCCGACGAGTTCGGCTGCAACACCGTGGGGATTCAGTATCAACAGGGCTTGAAGGATCTGGCGCCCGCGAGCGACCTGGTCGAAGGCACGCTCAACAACGTCGATCGTCCACCCGCCTTCTCGACGGACGGCCGGGAACTGTTCCCGGGAGAAGCGTTGCCGCACTTCAATGAAGTGGACGAATGCGCAGGTCTCGACGGCCTGGTCACCTACGAATTGTGGCGGGAACTCGGATTCGCGCCCGAGAACACGTTGCACGACATCCGCTGGGGCCAGCGCTTTCGGGGCGCCGGCGTCGACGACTACGTGTGGGTGTTCCTGATTTCAGGTGCCGCGCCGCCGGCCCATTTTGTGGATGGCTGGAAAGGTGCGAGCAGCGAACGGCAGCCGGCGATGTATTTCAGGCTGGGTGGCGGCACGCTCAAGGGGGTTGGCAAGCCGGGCTGGATCGTGTGGAGCCGGGTTTTCGTGATGGGTGGCCGGCTGCACGCCGATCTGGGGGTGGCGCGAATCGTGGAACTGCCCGAGAAGGAAACGAACCGTCGCTGGCGCGAGACCACTCCTCAATGGCCCATCATGCACGCCGTGCTTCAGGGCATTTCAAGGGATCAGATGATGGCGCGGCACAAAGCGAACCACATCCAGGTCGTGTACGCGCCGAACGAACGCCAGGCCCATCGCGCATGCCGGGTGAAGGCGGTGGCCCTGGCGGAACTGGGCCTCGAAGTCCATCTCTGTGGCGACGTCAGCCTGGGGTGAGGAAAGGGGAATTCGCCTTGCCGCGGGGTCGCTCCAGGTTTTACACCGCTTCATGCTCTTTTTCCCCCGCCGGACCGCCCACCTCGCACGGCTCGCCTTTCCCTTCGTGTTGGCCGGCGTGTTTCCCGTTCTGAACGCGGCCGAGAACGCCGCGCCGGGAGACGATCCGGTCCACGGCCCGGAACCCGCCCCGGGGCATTCGATGCACGGGGACGCCTTCAACGAGGGCCCCCGCAGCGCCGCGGTGCTCATGCGGGGCATGCCGACGGTCCATTTCGCGGTCACCTCCACCAACGCGTCCGTTCAGGCCTTCTTCGACCAGGGCGTGGGGCAACTTCATGGCTTCTGGTACTTCGAAGCGGAACGCTCCTTCCGGCAGGTGGCCCTGCTGGATCCGAATTGCGCCATGGCCTTCTGGGGAATGGCGATGGCCAATGTGAACAATCCGTCGCGGGCCCGGGATTTCATCGAGCGCGCCGTCGCGCTGAAATCGCAGGCCTCCGAGCGCGAAGCCCGATGGATCGACGCGCTCTCGGATTACCGGCGCGACAAGGACGGAACCACCGACCGACCTGAGAAGGACCGCCGCCGGGCGTATGTGCGGGCGCTCGAATCGCTGGTCCAGGATTTCCCCGATGACGTCGAGGCGCGCGCGTTTCTCGCGTACCAGATCTGGGACAACGCCGGATTCGGCAACGAACGGCCGCTGGCGATCAGCAGTCATCAGGCGGTGGACGCCCTGCTCGACGGCGTGTTCGCGCGGGCGCCCCTGCATCCGGCGCATCACTACCGGATCCACCTCTGGGACGGCGAGAAGCCGGTCAGGGCGTTGGAATCCGCGGCCCGCGGCGGACCGGCGGGTCCTGGAATCGCACATCTCTGGCACATGCCGGGGCACACCTACGACAAACTCCAGCGCTACGCGGATGCCGCATGGCAGCAGGAAGCCTCGGCCCGCGTCGACCACGCCCACATGATGCGGACCCGGATTCTCCCGGATCAGATCCACAACTACTCGCACAACCAGGAGTGGCTTTCCCGGTCGTTGAGCCATCAGGGACGGGCGACGGAAGCCGCGGCCATCGCACGGAACCTCACCGAACTTCCGCGACATCCGACGTGGAACAACCTCGGCAAACGCGGTTCGTCGTCGGCTTACGGCCGGATCCGCCTCTCCGAGACGCTGCTCCGCTGGGAACTCTGGGACCGTGCGATCGCGGAAGCCGGTTCCGGATCGGCGTCGGGCCATCTCGAAGCCACGGACAACCGGGAACACGAGGCGCTTCGACTGTTCACGCTGGGGTACTCGCGGTTGCGGAAGTCCGGCGATCCCGACGGGATCGAGGATGTGTTCACCGAGTTGGAAAAGGTTCGGGCGGCGACCGCGGCCGACCGGGCCAAGGCGGCGGACGACGCGGAAGCCAAGGCGCGGAAGGAAAAGAAGAATCGGGACGAAATCGGCCGGTCCATGGCGGAGGCGATGCTGGCGTACGAGAAGGACCTCCTGCCGGTGGACCAGGCGGTCGCCGAATTGCGCGGGTGGCAGGCCGCCTACCGGGGTGAATCCGGGAAAGCGAAGGAATTCTGGGACCAGGCCCCTCGCATGCCGAAAACCCGCCGGGCTTACGCCCTACTCCAGGCGGGGTTGCCGGACGACGCGGAAAAGGCGGCCCGGGAAGCGGCTGAGAAGGCGACCAACCAACTCCATGAACTCGCGGTCCGCTGCGACATCCTCTGGCAGGTGGGCAAGACCAACGAGGCCAAGGAAGCCTTCGCCTCGGTACGAGCCGCGGCCGGCGCGGCCGAGACCGAACTTCCCATCCTCCAACGCCTGCAAGCCGTCGCGGACGCGCTGGGTGTCGCCGGGGACTGGCGCAATCCGTACCCGGCGCCGTCGGACATCGGGAACCGGCCGCCGCTCGACACCCTGGGTCCCCGTTTCTGGGAGCCGTATCCCGCGCCTTCCTGGAGTTTCGCGACCGGGGACGGCGGGAAGCTCGCCTCCACCGAGTTCAGCGGCCGCCCGTACCTCCTGATCTTCTATCTCGGGCACGGATGCCCGCATTGCATCGAGCAGCTCAAGGCCTTCGGGCCGGCGGCCGGCGATTTCACGGCGGCGGGCATTCCGATCGTCGCGGTGAGCCTCGACGCCCCGGAGGATCTTCCATGGACGGCGCGAAGGGCGGGGACGAATGGCAAGACACCCTTCCCCGTGGTCTCGGACGAGCGGCACGCGGGGTTCCGCGCGTTTCGGGCGTTCGACGACTTCGAGGAACGTCCGCTGCACGGGACCTATCTGGTCGATGCGGCGGGCCGGGTGCGCTGGCAGGACATCGGGGCCGAGCCCTACACGGACGTGAAGTTCCTCTTGGGGGAGGCGAAACGGCTGCTGGAAACCGGCACCACGCTGGCGGCGGGTCCGGCCCGTTGACGAGGGGATGTCGCGTCGCATTTTCGGTGGACGCCCGTGATAGGGTGGCGTCGTTGAACTCAAACCCGAACGAACCCTCGACCCGGTCCCTGCTTCCATCCCGGGCCGAGATGGAACGGGCCCTGACCGGACGCGACGCCGGTTATGATGGGGTCTTCTTCACGGCGGTCCGAACCACGGGGATCTTCTGCCGCCCTTCGTGTCCTTCGAGACCCGACCCGGTCCACGTGGAGTTCCTGCCGTCGATCAGGGCGTGCCTCGTGGCGGGCTATCGGCCGTGCAAGCGGTGCCGACCGGAGGAGGCCGACGGTTCCTTTCCCCCGTGGGTCCAGGAACTGACCCGACGGGTCGAGGCTTCGCCCGATACTCCCTGGACGGCGGCGGGACTGAAGGCCTTGGGTGTCACGCCGGAACGGGCGCGCCGCTGGTTTCAGGCGCACTACGGGATGTCGTTCGCCTCCTGGTGTCGTGCGCACCGGCTGGGCTCCGCGTTCGCCCGGTTGCGCGAAGGGGTTCCCATTGATGACGTCGCGTTCGGGGCGGGGTTCGAATCGCACAGCGGCTTCCGGGACGCGTTCCAGCGAACCTTCGGAGCGCCGCCCGCGCGGGCGGTCGGGACCAAGGAGGAACCGATCGTCGTCGCGCAGATCGAGACCCCGCTGGGTCCCCTGCTGGCGGGGGCGCGGGACACGGGCGTCTGCCTGCTGGAATACACCGACCGGAACCGCCTCGGACCCAGTCTGGCGGCCCTGCGACACCGGATCGAGGGCGCGGTTGTCCCAGGCCGGCACGCGCTTCTCGACGAACTGCGGCGGCAACTCGCGGAATACTTCGAGGGCGGGCGGCGGGACTTCGAGGTCGCGATGGACCCGCGGGGCACCCCATTTCAGGAGAAGGTCTGGGAGCAACTGAGGCGGATTCCGTACGGCGCGACGGTGAGTTACGGCGAGCTCGCGGGAAGCCTTGGGATGCCTGGCGCCCAACGGGCCGTCGCCGGAGCCAACGGCGCCAACCGCATCGCGATCCTGATTCCCTGTCATCGCGTGATCGGCAAGGACGGCGCCTGGCGAGGCTACGGCGGCGGCGTGTGGAGGAAGCGGCTCCTGGTGGAACTCGAACGGACCGGGTCGCTCCCGGGCAGCCGGTAACACTGCGCGCTCGACACGGGCCGGGCCGGGGCCCGGAATTTCCCGCATGCCGATGATCGCCCCCCACGTCCGCGAGCAGATTCGCGCCGCGAGCGACATCGTGGAGATCATCCAGTCCTACCTCCCGCTGCGCCGGGCCGGCGGGAACTTCGTCGCGCTGTGTCCGTTCCACAACGAGAAGACGCCCAGCTTCCACGTCAGTCCCGCGCGGCAGATGTACCACTGCTTCGGGTGCCACAAGAGCGGCGACGTCTTCCGCTTCGTCCAGGACTACGAGAACGTGTCGTTCCCGGAGGCGCTGAGGCGGCTCGCCCAACGGGCTGGAATCACGATCGAGTTCGACGAGACACCCGCCCAGCGGGACGACCGCGCCGCGAAGGACCTGCTTCGCAGCATCCACGAGGAGATCACGCGAAGGTGGCAGCAGGCGTTGTCCCATGACGCCTCCGGCCAGATCGCGCGCGATTACCTCGCGAAACGTGGCGTCGCCCCGGAGGCCGTCGCCCGGTTTCGGCTCGGGTACGCCCCCGACACCTGGGACGACACCGTGAACTGGGCGCGCTCCAAGGGTTGGAATCCCTCCGTCGTCGAACAGGCCGGCCTGATCGTCGCCCGCGACGCGAACGACAGGGGCCGTGGGTACTACGACCGTTTCCGAGGGCGCCTCATGTTCCCGATCTGCGACGAACAGGGGCGGGTCGTCGCGTTCAGCGGGCGGATCCTCGCGGGCGACGAAAAAGTCGCCAAGTACCTCAATTCCCCGGAAACCCCGATCTTCACCAAGAGCCGGACTCTCTACGGCCTCGACAAGGCCCGGCGCGCCATCCTCGACACGGGCACCGTTCTGGTCTGCGAGGGGCAGCTCGACCTGATCGCCTCCCACATGGCGGGCGTCGAAAACATGGTCGCGCCGCAGGGCACGGCCCTCACCGCCGAGCACCTGCGCATCCTCCGTCGGTACGCCAAGGAAGCCGTGCTCTGCTTCGACTCGGACAACGCCGGGCAGAAGGCCACGGCCCGAATTCTGGACGAACTGGTCGGCGGCGGAATTTCGCTCCGGGTGGTCACCCTTCCGACGCCGCACGACCCCGACAGCTTCATCAAGGAACACGGAGGCGAAGCGTTCCGGCAACTCGTTGCCGGAGCCCGGGATTTCTTCGATTTCTACCTCGATTTCCTCTGCCGCCGAAACGATGCGCGGTCGGATCGAGGCCAGTTGGCGGTGCTGGAAGCGATGGCGCTGGCCCTGGTCAAGACGGACAATGAGGCGCTCCTCGATCGCTACGCGCAAAAGACCAGCATGGCGCTGGCTTCCGCCGGGGGGGTGGCTCCCTCCCCGGACGCCGTCCGCGCGGAGTTCCGCAAGCGGCTAAGTCGCTCGCCGGTGGGCGGATTCCGAAATCCGGTGGGCGACTCGGCGCGGAAGGTGGGGACCAATCCCGCGGCGGTCGCGGCGTCGAAGCGGTTCGCGGCGGGGCCTCCGTCGCCGAACGAGATGTGGCTGCTCAAACTCACCTTCCTTTCGGACGAGTTCGCCGGCTGGCTCGCGCTTCACCTGGATCTCCAGTGGCTGCGGCATCCCTTGGTTCGCGAACTCTTGTCCCGCCGGCTCGAACTGCATCGCTCTTCGGAATGGCACAGTCCGGCCGCGTTCCTGGGTGAGTTGGAGGACGAGGCGCTCCGGAGCCTCGCGGCCGAAGCGATGTCCGACACCCGGACCATTCCCAACCCGGAACAACAGCTCGCCGACCTGGTCACCCGCCTCCGCAACGCCTGGATCGACGACCGCATCGCGCGGACATCGGCGCGCTCCGCGCAGCCGGACCTTTCCGAGCCCGAGCGGAACGCGCTGCTGGAGGAACTGGTTCAGCTCCGTCGATCCAAGCGGGAACCGCTTCTCGCGCGGATGTAAGAGACAAAAGTCCCGTCTCTTGGTTGCGCTAACCAAAGGACAGCAGTTCGCGTCTCAACCCTTGCGCCGGGCAGAATTCGACGGGCAGATTCGCAGGCGAAGCCTTCGGTATTTCCGTCCGGGGCTCGGGAGTCCTACCTATGCGCTGGCTCAGACTGTTTCTCGTCCTGGGAGCGATCACCTGGGGGGTGGCTGGAGTGGGCATTTTTCTCCCGTGGCCGCAGGCCGCGACGATCCTGGAAGGATTCGGCGCGGGCCCTATCCGGTACGATCCCATGCTCGACTACTGGCTGAGGATGGCGTCGGGCGCTTTCGCCCTGATCGGCATGTTGTTTGGAGCGGCGGCGGCTTGGCCCGGGCCGATGCGCGCTTTGTTGCCGTGGCTTGCGGCCTTGATGACGGTCGAAGGATCGATCCTGGCCCTCCATGGCCTGCGTCTGGGTCTGCCGGCGTTTCCTTTCTACGGGGATGTCGCCGCCTGTTTCGTGGTGGGGTTTGGCATTCTGAAATACCAACGGCATGCGAAGTGAAGCGATGGGATTCGGGCTCGCCGGAGCCCTGTTTGTTTTGGGTGCCGGCGTTTCGGGATCGATGGGACGGCTTCAGGCGGCGGATCGAGGTCGGGTTCAAGTCGAAAGCGGACGCGTTCGAGTGGTGGAGGCCACCGATCGCCTTTTGGCCGCCGCGAAATCTGGAAACCCGATCCTGGGCAAGCTGATTGAAGCCGCGAAACCGACGATCGGCATTCCCTACCATTGGGCGGGGACCCGGATGGAGAAGGGGATCGATTGCTCAAACTACACATGGCAGCTCTACCGAGCCGCGGGCCTGGGGTATGAACGCTACCTCAGCACGATGACGCTGGCGCATCATCGGCGGTCGAACGGCCTGAGGAAGATCCGGTTCGAAGAAGCGACAGGCGGGGATCTTCTGGTCTACGGATCCCGGAACGTCGCCGGAGAATGGGAGGGGCACGTGGTGATCCTGATCGATCGTGATGGAAACGCCACGGGTCACCGGGGTCTGGTTTTGGGAGCGCACGGAGGAACCGTGGGGGCCGTCCGGTTCGTGCAATTCGACGGTTTTGACGACGGATACTTCAAGGTGCCCGGCATGAAGCTCCTCAATGTGCTTCGCCCGGATTCGAGCCGGGAGACTTCCCCGAATGGAAAGTCGGCGGTGACGCCCCCGGAATCACTCCGAGCCGGGCAGGTCCTCGCGGGTGACGGGGAGATGAATCCGGAACGTTGAACCGCGCCCGAGTTCGCTGGTGACGTCGATCAAGCCGCGGTGCAGCCGGACGATGTGCTCGACGATGAAGAGCCCGAGTCCATGGTGGCTTTGGGGATCCCGGGTTGTGAAGAACGCCTCGAAACTGCGACGCCGGGTTTCCGGATCCATGCCGCCTCCCGAGTCCGTGACGGCCAGGCGGATGTGGGCGCCGGAAGCGGTCTCAGCGATTCGGCCGCCGACGACGGGGGCGTTTTCCGTGACGGTGGTTTGAATGACAAGGGTTCCGCCGTCGGGCATGGCATCCCGGGCGTTGCTGGCGAGATTCACGATCGCCTGCTCGATCAGACCCTGATCGCCGGAGAAGCCAGGCAGGGAGGGCGCGAGGCGGAGTTCGAGCGAAACGCCGTCACCGAGGAGGCCGCGGAGGCGTTCGCGGAGGTCCTCGACCGATTCGTTCAGATTGAACAACCGGGGAAAGAACTCCTGCTGGTCGCCGACCTGAAGAAGGGCCTGGATCAAGGGAGCGGCGCGACCGGCGGCTTCGGTGATCCCGGTCGCGTGTTGTTTCAGCTCGGGCATCAGCCGGGGATTGCCGACGAGCTGCGCGGCGTGGCTGGAGATCTCGATCAGGAGGTCGTTGAAACGATGGGCAAAGCCGCCCGCGAGATTCTCGAGGGGCCGACCCGCCTGGGACGACTCGCGATTCCAGGGGTCGCGACCGCGGGGTTTCGCGGTGGCGGACGTCGCGGGCGCGGGCGCGGGGACGAACGCGGGCTGTTGTGGGCTGGAGATCGGCGACGCGTCGTCCGCGCGGTGTGTCGCCGGGGCGGACTGGGTGAGTCCGGATTGGGCTTCGCGCAAGGCCTCGCGCGCCTCCTGGACCTGGAGCAAGGCACCGATCCTGGCGACGAGATCGCGATTCTCGATGGGCCGCACGATGTAGGCGTCGGCCCCCGCGGCGAACCCGGCTTCCTGGTGTCCGGACGACGTCTGATAGCCCGAGATGAGGACCACCGAAGTGCTGGAAGTATCCTTGCCCTCCTTCAGCCAGCGGCAGACCTCCAGCCCGTTGCCGTCGGGGAGAACGACGTCCAGGAGGATGAGATCGGGGCGTCGACGTTTCGCCAGCCTCAGGCACTCGGCGGCCGAGAACGCCACCTCGACCGTGTACCCGGCTCCGCCGAGCGCGTGCGCCATGGAGCGCAGGAGCACGGGGTCGTCATCGACGAGCAGGAGGTACGTGTTGGGCTTCATGTCTCCATGGGTCGACGAAGCGTTCCGATATCAGGTCACGAAGGGGTTTTGCGCAAGGCCAACGATCGGGAAGGGAACGGTGAGGATGTCGCGCCCTTCTTCCCGGGAACGGACCGAGCATGGCGGATCGGGTTCCCATGGCTCAGTCGTCGGTGGGTCAAGAGTCCGACGGGCGCCCGCGCTGGAGGGGGCATTTCACGAGCCGAACGCTGATCCGGGCGCCGCCGGTTGGGTTGTCGTCGCACGCGATGGACCCGCCCCAGGGTTCGAGCGTGATCCGGCAGAAAAACAGTCCGAGGCCGGATTTGCCGGGGTTGCGTCCACCTCGGATGAAACGCTGGAAGAGATGGGGCCGCACCTCCGGTGAGACCCCGGGGCCCTCGTCGGCCACGACGACGCCGCAGCAACGATCGTGGTCGGTCAGGGAGACGCGCACGGTGGAGCGGGGGGGCGAGAATCGGAGGGCGTTTTCCAGCAGATTGTAGAGCACGCGTTCGAGCCGGGACGCTTCGGCGACGACTCTCCAATCGCGCGGCTCGGCGGGAGGGGGAGTGACGATCCTCAGCTCGACGTGTTTTGCGAGGAAGGCGGGCCTCAGTCCTTCGACCACTTGGTGCACGCACGCCTCCAGGTCGTGGGAGGGGACCGTTGCGGGGTATTCGGTGGACGGAACGTCGCTCGGTGATGGGTGGGCGAAGACGTCGAGGATGTCTCGGATCAGGCGTTGTTGCCGCGCCACCTGAAGGAGCCCCATGCGGACGAACTCGGCCTGGTCGGTGTCGATCCCTGTCCTATCGGCCAGGATTTCGAGGCAACCCTGGATTCCGGCCAGCGGACCGGCGAGATCGTGAACGATGCAGTGCAGCAGGACCTCCTTGGCGCTGATCTCCGCGAGAAGTCGTTCGTGGTCGAGCATCCGTTCACGAGCCAGTTGAAGGACGCGCTGACGCGCCGCGTGTTCGTCGTCGGCGCGTCGAACCAGCAGGAACCCCCCCTCGTCGAGCCGGACCGCCGTCGCGTCGAGGTGGATTTCGGCGCCGTCGTTCGTCGCCTCCGTCCAGATCCCGAAGCCGGCGGGCGCCGCAACGCGCTGACGCCAGAGTTCCTCGGCTTCGGGCAGATGAACTTCGAGGTAGGGAAACCATTCGGCGACAGGGAACGGTTCCGAAGCATTCGGCGCCGCCGGTTGCGATTCATCCGGACCGTGCTCCGGAGGATCCGTCCCCGCCACCGCGACCGACGAAGGCCGGACCGGGGCGACTCCGCGAAGCCGTTTGAACCAACGGGGCACAGGCGGCACCAGCGAAAGGACCCCCTCCCGAACGCGCCTCAGGACGAGGATCTCCTCCGCGGCGAGCACGGCGGCCAAAAGCCGCGCGTGTGTGCCGTTCACGAGCGGTGTGTCCGGATCCGTGGCGGACCCCGGGATCCCGGACGGCTCGAACGCTGGGGATCCTGGATCGGGCGGGGCCATGGCGGGTTTCCCGGGATTGCAGTTACGGCTCGAGCAGATCGCCCGCGAGGGAATGAAGGGCGGACTCGACTCCGGCGCCGGTCTTCGCACTGGTGCGGATCATCGGAAAACCCTGCTCGTGGAGGGGGGTGAGTTCGCGCTCATCCAGATCCCAGGCGTCGACCAGATCGGTTTTGTTGAGGAGCAGGCGGAAGGGGACGGGCCCGAGCTGCGAACTGGCGCGATCGCGCAGGACCATGGCCTGGTCCAACGTCGATCGTCGCGTTCCATCGACCACGAGGAGGTAGGCGGAACTTCCGCGGAGATAGGCGGCTTCGACCCTCTGGAAACGATCCTCACCGGCGAGATCCCAGATCAGGAGCATCAGGTCCTGGTCGCCGACCCGGACGTGCTTGCGGTCGATTCGGACGCCGATTGTCGTGAGGTACCTGCCCGTGAATGGACGATCGAGAAACCGGGCCGCGAGGCTCGTCTTCCCGACGGCGAAGGATCCCAGAAGGCAGACCTTCCTTTGAAGCATCATGGCGGCGCGGGTGTCGGTGTTTCCGCCGCGAGACCGACCCGGAACGAAGCCCGCCGGTTCCGGACCTGCTCGGTCGCGGCCAGGTCGGAAACCAGGGGTTCAGCGTCGCCGATCCCCTTCGTTTCGAACCACTCGGTGGGGACGCCGTGGGAAGACAACAGGGCGACGACCTCATCCGCGCGCTGCCGGCTCAGACGCAGATTGTAGTCCGGGGTGCCCGTTCGATCGGTATGTCCAATGACGGTGATGCGGCAGGATCGACCGGCCTCCCGAGCGGCCTGGTGCAGGCGCTTGATCTGATCCGCCAACCGCGAGACCGCGACTTCCTGCTCCGGGAGCAGACGGATGGTGTCGCCGAAGAAAAGCAGGGTTTGCTCGACCGCCCGTGCGCTGGCGGCGAGTTCCTCAAGGGAGTTGTCGGGCGGATCGAAGAGCCGGTCGGCGTCGAAGGCATCGATGCCTGGAACCGACGGGGCCCGGAGTTTGGCCTGGGTGACCCACGACGACGGGGCGACCCCTTCCGCATGGAGGACGCCGGCTTCGAACCGGAGGGTGACACCGTCGGGCGGGTTCAGGATTCGCCTGGCCCGTTGGAGCACGAGGGTCGGGGTCAGGCCCCGGTATGGTTCCCAGCGGCTGATGACCTGGTTGGTCGAAAGATGGAACTCCGCGAGGAGCGCGGAGGGATCGACCGCGAGCGGATCGCGCCATCCGACCAGGTGGAATCGTCCGCCGTGCTTCGACGACGCCGCGACAAGAATCCCCTCCTCACCCGCGAGCCGGCGCAAGTACGAGGTCCATCGCTGGTTTTCGATGAACCGTGAGACCAGAAACCAGCCGACGACCCCCGTCACGACGAGGACCGCGAACCAGAACGGGCGCAGGCTCCGGCCGGCGGACCGGATCTCCTGTCCAAGGAGGCATTCCGCGAGGATCGGCGTGGTTTCGATGAAGGCGGTGCCGTCGCGGTCCGGGGATCGCAGGGCGACGGCGAATTCCTCGTGAACGCGTTCAAGCGCCGTTTGCAGGGTCCGTCGCAGGCTCGCGGGGGGATGGCCGCGGATGACGGCGGCCAGCGTGGCGTAAGGACCGGTTTCGAGCCATACGGTCAAGCCACCGACCTCCATCACGTGCAGGCGTTCCCCGGGTGTGACACGGAAGGAATCCGACACGAAATCGTGGATGGCGGTGAGCATCCCCGAGATCAGATCGCCATTGAACTCGGGCACCCCGGATTGAGCGACGTGATGAAGGAGCAATCCGGACGACGCATGAATCAGGAAGACCTGCTCCACCCGGTAGAGCACGGTGCGGCAGAGAACGATCTCGGCGTAACTTCGTCCGGTCCGCAGCGCCTCGAGGCGCCAGGTGAGCCCGCGCCATGAGAAGCTGTGCTCCAGCGCATGGTTCACCGACTGAACGAGCCGGGAGATGGCCTCGGCACTGGCGCGGCGGATGGCCGGTCCGATGATCGGGAAGATCGCGTTGGTGAGGATCGAGGGGCGCCGTTGGACGGAATCCTGAAGCGCGGTCTCGATCGCGGGAGTGAGCGCGCGGGTGAGGCTGTCGGCGTTGCCGTCGTCGGCGCAGGCCCGCACCGCCTCGGGAAGGACCCGGCCGACGTCGCGGGCCCTGACCTCCTTGTTCTCGATCCGCTCCTCCAAACGGGAGATCTGGGACTTTTCCCGGCCGAGGAGGAGTTCCCGGACGAGTTCCAAATCGTCCCGGCCGGGTTCGGCGGGTCCGGACGGCTTGGAGAAGGGGGCTTCTTCCGCCATGGCGTGGGGGCGAGCCGCGGGAATCCGCCACCCTGGCTCGGCTCAGCTCGGCTCTGTTCGGTTCAGTCCATATCCCTGGGGTGAACGCGGAATCGCAAACCCGTAGGGGTCCGCGGTTACTTCCGTTCCGGAATCTCGAACTCGTTCTTGAGTCGCATGGCCAGTTCGGTGAGCAGATCGGCGAGGGCGAATCGATCCTGGGTCCGGTCACCGAGTTCGCGGATTTCGCGTTCGAGCGCGGCGGCGCCGTCCTTGGCCTTCTGCTCGATCTGCTCGGTGAGACGCTTGGATTCGTCGAGCCATTGCTGGCGCAATTCCCGCTGGGTCTTGGCGGCCTGTTCCTCGATCTGGCCGGTCTTCTTCTCCCAGCCGCGCTGGCTCTCGCGCTGTTCGCGGGTCAGTTCCTTGACCGCGTCGTCGCGTTCCTGGCGCTCCTTCTGGAGCCGTTCGCCGAGGCCTTCGATCTCCGCCCGGACAAAGGTTTCGAGGGTATCGAACCGGCGCTTCACGTCATCGCGGAGGTCGGCGGTCTCCTTCAGCAGGCGCTCCTCGAATTTCGCGAATCGGCGGTCGTAGTCGCGCATCTGCGATCCGAACAGGATGTCGCGGATCTTGTCGACGTTGCCGGCTCGTTCCGCGCCTTCGGCATCCTCGGCGCCGCCGCTCATGGCGGCCGCGGATTCCTTGGAGTTATTTCCCGACGACGGTGAATGGGTTGGTTTTTCGGAAGGATGCATAACTCGCTGCTTTGATTTATCGCGAACGCCGGGCCGGCGCGCGCTCTGGGTGTTTTTGAGTGGAGTCTTCACGTTCTCGACGGGTCGATTGGGGTTCCGTTGGGGTGTCGCGGGATCGGGGACTTTGGCCGGTGTGGCCCTGACGCGCGAACGCGCCAGACCGGGGAAGATCCGTCGAGGTGGATGTCGAGGATCGGGTCGAAGCGGAAGGCGAAGCGACCAAGTCGGGATTCCCTGGAATCCCACCCGGGAACACACCTGGCGTCGCCCTGCGGGCTGCCAACGGCTTGCGAACGAGATTCGGTCTTCATCCGCGACGACTCTCCCCTGAATTCGCACGTCCACGCTGACCCGATCGGATCCGGTCCGACTTGAACTTGTCTGATCTGATGCACGACCGCCCCGTTGACTTGAGCCTGCCGCCTGCAGGTCGCCCGCCTTGCTCCGCGAAATGGGGCGATGGGAGCGTCCGGTTCCGCCGGGAATTAGTCAATCACGCGGGACACCACGCCGTCTTCGGCGGCAACCGCGGACTTGTTGGGTTCCGCCCGGTTGACCTGACCGTGCGGCGAGCGGATGGTGGGCCGGTTGTGACGATTTCGAAGTATTTGCGCGACGGACGCATGCTGGCTGGGCCATGGCGGAAGTCCTGCGGTCTCTGGGGAAGCCTCGCACTCCTCGCGTTTGGTGGGGAACCGGCCTTGGGACAAGCGAACGTGTCCATTGATCCGGGAACCCTGGTGTTGAAGTCGGGGCGGCTCGAATTCCAGTTCGTGGCGGGTGCCGGAAATCCCAGCGATTTCGAGATCTGGACGACTTCATCCCTGGGGGCGACCGAAAACTGGGCTCGTTCGGATGGATCGGCGGTCGAACCCGTGACCGAAGGCCTGTACCGGGGATCCGTCGCCGTCGGGCCGGCACGGGAGTTGTTCCTTCGAATCCGGCGCGTCGGGCTGCCACCGATCGGATTGTCGCCCGTCTTCAACGAAGTGATGTCGGACAACCTCGCGTCGCACGCGGGCGGGAACGGGTTGTTTCTCGATTGGATCGAACTCTTCAATCCGCACGACGAGTCCTTGAACCTGGAAGGATTCGGGTTGTCGGACGATCCCGCGGATCCGGCGCGGTGGACATTTCCGCGAACGACCCTTCAGCCGGGCGGCCGCGTGCTGGTGTACGCGGCGTCGGACGCCGCGACATCGGCGGGACCGGGCGAACTCGTTGCCCCACTGGGAATCCGGAGCAGCGGGGAAACGCTGGTGCTCACGGATCCGTTCGGGCGCGAGGTGGATCGGGTGATCGTGCCCCCGCTGGAACCGGACCAGTCCATCGGGCGGGTTCCGGACGGCGGCGCGCGTTGGTATCTCTTCGCGAAGGCGAACGTGACGCCGGGTGGGGAAAACGGGGAAGCGACGCAAGGCGTGGTCGTGGCGGCGCCGGAGTTCTCGATCGACGGCGGGTTCCACGATGTCCCGGTGGAACTTCGGATAACGACCCGCGAACCAGGCGGGGTGGTGCGATTCACGACGGACGGCTCGGCGCCGACGGCGCAATCGCCGGCGGTGGAGGGCCCGTGGCCCGTCTCGCGGAGCGTCGTGGTGCGGGCGGTGGCCTTCGACTCCGCCGGGCGGCGGAGCGAGGAGACGGCGCGATCGTTCTTCATCGGAGTTCGCCACGAACTGCAGGTGGTGTCGCTCGCGGCGGACGCCTCCCAGTTCGAGTTCGCGAACGGCTACCTCTTCGGGATGGGCAGCCGGGTGCTGAACAGCCGGGGCGACGTGCTGGGGACCTACCCGTTTTCGGCATCGAACGCCTGGCAGGACCGGGAGGCGGAGGTTCACCTCGAGATGTTCGAGCCGGGCGGGCGGGCGGGTCTGCGGCAAAGGGCCGGGCTCAAGGTCTTCGGGGGATGGGGGTCGCGTGGATACCCGCAGAAGTCCGTCGCGCTCTTCGCGCGGAGGCAGTACGGCGCCGGCAAATTCGAGCACGACATCTTTCCGGGGTCGGGTGTGGAGGATTTCGAATCGCTGGTGCTTCGGAATTCGGGCAACGACAACCAGAGCACGCACCAGATTCCGCCGCGCTCGCCGATCACGGAGTTCGGGCCGGTGAAGACCTACGGGAGCTATTTCGTGAACGGGACATTCACACTGCTTCGGGACGCGATGATGCAGCGCCTGCTGGCGGAGGGGACGGACCTGGACCTGCAGGGCTACCGACCCGCGGTGGTGTACCTCAACGGCGAGTACTGGGGCCTCTACAACATCCGGGAGAAGATCAACGAACACCACGTGCTGGCCCACCACGGCCTGCCGAAGGGTTCGGTCGATCTCATCGAAGGCTACGGAAGTCCGCGCGCCGGCGACGCGGTCGTCTACCAGGCGATGCGGAACTACGTGAACGCCCGGAGCATGGCGACGGAATCGAATTACCAGTTCGTGGCCGAGCGGTACCTCGATATCGACAACTTCATCGACTACAACCTGGCGGTGATTTACTTCCAGAACTTCGACATCGGGAACGTGAAGTGCTGGCGGCCGAGGACACCGCGCGGACGGTTCCACTGGCTGGTTTACGACCAGGACTACGGCTTCAACCTCTGGCCCTCGAACATCTACGTCCCCGCCATGGCGCGGGATTACGCGGATTACGCCGACATGTTCCAGTTCGCCACCGCGGGCACGGGAACCAGCACCGGCTGGCCGAACGCGGGGGGCAGGACCCTTCTCCTGCGGCGCATGCTGGAGAACCCAGGGTTCCGGAATCGGTTCATCCTCCGGTGCGCGGACCTGCTGAACTCAGCGTTCCGGGAGGAACGCGTGGAATCCGTCATCGCCGGCATGGCGTCGGCGATCCGAAGCGAAATCCCGGCGCACCTCCGGCGCTGGAGCTGGCCGGAACTCGAGAAGCGTGGCTACGGAGCCCCCTACCAACCGGAATTCCAGCCGTTCACCGCACCGACATGGGAAACGAATCTGACCGTGCTCTCGGATTTCGCCCGCTCCCGGCCGGGCAACGTGCGAACCGAATGCATGAAGTTTTTCGGCCTGAACGGTGGGCTGGGCGAGGTCCGTGTCGTGGTCGAACCGCCGGAATCGGGAAGCGTCCGGTTCAATTCGCTCCAACTGACGGAGGCGCCCTGGCGCGGCACCTATTTCGCCGATCTGACCAACCGCGCCACGGCCGTGGCCATGCCCGGTTTTCATTTTCGCGGATGGGACACTCCGTCGGGAACCGTTTCGGAACCGTCGCTGGCGTGGACGGTGAGCGCCGGCGGGACCCAGACGCTCGTGGCGCGGTTCGAGTCCATGCCGGCGGGCACCAAGCCGGTGGCCCGACTCGCGATCACGGAGATCAACTATCACTCCGACGATGATTTCGATGCCGACGACTGGCTGGAGATCCACAACCCGGGTGACACGCCGGTCGATCTGGGCGGGTGGGTGATCCGGGATCGACAGGACGACGTCGTGTGCGCGCTTCCGGCGGTCGTCCTGGATCCCGGGACCTACCGGATCATCGCGCGGAGCTTCGTGAAATTTCAGTGGGCGCATCCGACGCTCCGCGAACCGATCGCGACGATGCCTTTCGGGCTTGGAAATGGCGGCGACCTGATCCGGCTGTTCGATCCCTGGGGCGTCGAAGTGGAAAACATCGCGTACGGCGATTCGGCGCCGTGGCCCGAAACGGCCGACGGAACGGGAAGCACGCTGCAACGCATCCGGCCCGACGCTCCGGGCGGGGCGGCGGAATCCTGGGTCGCGTCGAAGGAGCGAGGCGGCACCCCAGGCGCACCCTGATCGCCCGTGGGAGGCCGTCAGCAACTGGTCGGGACGGCCTGGAGGACTTCGACGCAGTGGGGAATCGCGCCGACAACGAATCCGAGGCATTCGACGGCGCCGCTGGGTTTGCCGGGCAGGCAGACGACGAGCGTCTGGTCGACGACCACCGCGAGACTGCGGGAGAGGATGGCGTTGCGGGTGATCTTCATGGACTCCATCCGCATCACCTCTCCGAAGCCGGGCAGTTCGCGGAGCGCGATCTCGCGGACCGCCTCCGGAGTAACGTCGCGGGCGGCGACGCCGGTTCCTCCGGTCGTCAGGATGACATGGCAGCCCTTGGCGATGAGTTCCCGAATCGCGCGCTGGATGTCCCTCTTTTCATCGGGCACGAGGGCCTCGGCGGTCACGCGCCATCCGTAACCGGCGGCGGCCTGTTTCAGCGCCGGACCGCCGAGATCATCGTAGAGCCCCTTGGAGGCGCGGTCCGAGATGGTGACGATGCCGGTGTCGATCTGCATGCCGCCCAGCGTGCCGCGCTTCGGAATCGCTGGGAAGTCCCGGGGAGTCAGGCCCGACGGCCATCGGACTACCGGCGCAGGCGGAAATACAGGGAAGCCGCTCCCGCGGGCGCCTGGTACGGGCCCTGGACGACCGGGCCCGGAACGTCGGTCCAGGGTCCCACCGCGGCGGGCGCTTGCTGAAGCACGAAGCCGCCGCCGGGCCATTCGAGCACGACCCCGGCCCCGGACGCGCGGATCCCGAGCGTCGGACGGGGGATGTCCGGCACCAGGGCGGTCAGGGAGAGCCCGAAGGTGATGTCGGGACTGCGCGCGTTGTAATTGTGGACCTCGACCGCGAGCACGTTGTCGCCCGTGACCAGGGGCAACGGGGGATCATTCGGAACAACGAGGACTTCCGGGCAGGTGGCGTCCCCTTCGCACCCGAAACCGATTGCCAGGGTTTCGTACCCGATCGGTTCGGGCGCTTCCGCCATACGGAGACGGCCGATCTCGGTGCCGTTGAGATAAAGGACCGCGCCGTCATCCAGGCGGTTGGTGAAGATCAGCGACACCCCGTCCGGGTTCGCCGTGAACTCGAAATGAGTGCGGAACGCGTACGTGGGGTAGGGAAATCCGGTGTCCGGATCCGACGCCATCGCGGTGTTGGCGGGTTCGACGCCGTCGCGAGGGCCGCCCCGGGTGTCGACCCAGAGAAGGCCCGGTCCCTCCCCTTCCCAGCCCGAATCATCGAAACCGGGCGTCGTCCATGGAACCCCTTCGAGATTCGCCGTGGTGTACTTCCAGGAATGGGTGAGATCCAGCAGCGCCACCGGATCGACGCGCTGGGTCGTCACCAGGGCGCGGATGGACGAGACGTGCTCGACACCGTCGGCGTCCCGTGAAACGGCCGCGAAGAAGTAGGTCGTGCCGGGCTTGAGATCGATCAGGGCCACCGAATGTTCGCTGGCAAGGGTCGGATCCTCCGGCGTCAACATCGCGAGGTCAGGGGTCGTGCCGTACCGGACCTGGGTCGTCGACGGCCCGGTTGTCGTCCAGCTGATCACGGCGGTGATGTCGTCGGGATGCGCGACGAGGTCGTTGATGAATCCAGGGACCGGCGCGGCGTAGATACCGAAATGACTGCCGACGGTTCGTTCCCGGCCGGAATCGGCGACCGCGCTCGACTGATTGAGGCGGAGCGGTTGCCCGAGGGAATTCTCGACGACAAGCGTCGTGGATCCCCCCCCGTCGACGTTGATGGCGTCGGTGGCGCCCACGAGCAGAAACCACGCGCCCGTTTCGTAGTCGTAGGCTCCCGTGCTGGCGCCGGGCTGCCGCCCATCGATCACCACGATGTAGAGGTACCGTCGGTCGCCGGAAATCCCGAAGGCGGTCCGGGGATTGGTGCGGTGGATCCGGTCGGAGGTGGGCTGGTAATTGTACCCGACATTGACGCCCCCGACGACGAGCGGATAGCTCCCGGTGATGGCGGTGTGGATTCCAGCGGAAGCGACGGGCGGCCAGTTGGTGTGGATCACCGTCGGAACGTTTGCCACATCGAAGGCGAGGGTGGCGGATTCGGACTGGCTGCTCTGTTCCGAGACGACCACGCCCTCGGAAACGCTGAAGCCATGCACGTCCATCGGGGTGCCGGCGGGAAGGTAGTAGGTGGAGGGATCGAACAGGCTCGCGTTGACCGCGAGCTGGAGATCGTGCCGGGCCAGGAAGTCGCTCACGGTGTAGCCCTCCGTCTCCTGGACGTTCGGGATGTGGTTTTCGATCCGCGGCGACGTGAACAGCCGGACATCGGGATCGTGGAGATCGACTCGAACAATCTGAACAACGTGCTGATTGGGGAATCCCCCACCGGGGATGTTGGCGCCCGAAGCGTGGTCGACTCCCTTGAAGAGCGGCGTCCAGGGGCCGAGTTCCATCGTACCGCGGGACGGTGTGGCGAAGCCCAGGACGGCAAGGCCCGCGATCAGCGTCGCGAGCCAGCCCGGCCGCGGCCGATGGCGCGACGGGAGGTTCCGGGGGTGGGTCCGTTCGGCGGATTTCATCGAAAGCTGGGTCTCACTTGCCGCTGTAGCGGTAGGAGTATCCGGGAACGGGGTCCCGAGTGTAGGCGGCGTTGTAACCATCGTAGTAGACAGGAGCGAATTGCACGTGGCCGTCGACGAATCCGAGGACGTTCAGCGCGTCGCGGTAGAAGGGCAGGTTCCGACGGCCGGTGCGGCTGCGGTGCCAGGAGAGCGGACCGTGGGCCGACCATTCCATCACGAGGAGAGTTCGGTCCGGTTCCATCACTTCGGACGTCCTCCAGCCCGCGATGTTGGGCATCGCCGGCAGAGTGACGCCGTTGAACACGTAGCTGGTGAAGTCGAAGCGGGCGCTCTGGTGAAATGGGCGCCGATCGGAGTACCCGCGATCGTCGGGACACGCGAACACCCGGTCGTCGGGGGACGAAGGGCCGGTGAGGCCGGCATACGGCTTGACCTGCTCCTTGTACCACCACCAGACCTCGCGGGGATCGTCGGGATCGGTCGCGGGAAGGGTTTCCTCGTGGTCACGGCTGAACGCGAGCACCGCTTGGTTGACGGTACCCAGGGAGGCCATGCACTGGGCGATGCGCGACTGCCGCTGGGTGTGCGCGAGGATCGCCGCGGCGAGCGAGGCCACCAGAAAAACGGCGGCGAGGGCGACGATCGAATCGGTGCGCGTGAACCCCCGACACCCCCGGAATCCGACCGGGCGCCTCCCGGATCGTCCTGTCAGGTACTCCCCCCCGCTTGGATGCCGGTGTGCGTTCACGGGACGTCGAGGGAGGCGCGGGAATCGGATCCGTCCTCCGGGAGGCCGCTGGCATCGGCGGCATGAACGATTCGGTACGCGTCCTCAAAGACGCGCGGACGCGCCGGCGGCGCCCCGCCGGAAGGCTTCGCCGCGGGGGGCGGCCGATCGACGATCGCGGCGCGGAGCAGTCCGGCCTGGAACAGCTCCGGGAGGTTCGCGCGTCCGGGAAGGTTGCCGGGGCAGAATGCGATGATGGCGGGTTTGGTCTCCGGAAGCAGGGCGCGCTGTTCGGGGGTCAACTCGGGCGGACCCATGAACGAGACAATCACGCTTCCCTGGGGAGCGCGTCGGATCAGTTCGAAGAAGTCCCCGGGCGGGACCGCGATCGGTCGAAGCGGGTCGATTTGCAGGCCCTGGATCTTCTCGATCACGGCTCCACCGGCGGTGATGGCCGCCTCGAACCCGTCGAACTGCGCGTCCGCCTCGGGGTGCCTGAACTCGGCGGTGTCCCGGACGATGGCGGTGATGGCGCCCCCGGTGTTCGAATGGCGAAGTGTCTCCCGCGCGATCGCCTGGCCGACGGAGCGGTGGAAAGCCCGATCGTAGGACGGAGGAAAATCGGTGACCGCGACGTACGCGACAACAGCGGTTCCGAAGGCGCACACGCCGGCGGTGAATTCGAGGCTGCGGCGATTGCGCATGGCGGGGCCTAGAAGATGCCGCGCGGCTTGGACAACACGACGTTGGAGATCCCGGACGCGATCTCGGCGCTGATGATCTCGCGCAGCACCGGCGTCTTGGTCGACTGAACGCTTCCGTCCGCCATCGCGAGATTGCCCGCGCGAACGTGCAGTTCCTTGTCCCAGGCGGCGTCGATCGAACTTCCCAGGAAGGTGCTCCAGGATGGGTCGAGGCCGCCGCCGCCGCCGGTGACGTTGCGGTCACCCAGAAGGATCAGCCGCGGCAGGTTCTCGGTGGCGTTGGTTCCGATCAGGAAACTGACGCTGACGTCCGCGGCCATGGAAGCCCAGTTGAGCGCCGGTTTCCGGGTCTTGTCGGCGGGACAGAGCAGGATCAGGGGCGTCGACAATTCGTTGGAACAGGCCCGGAAATTGTCTCCCCAATCCGCGGAGTTGGCGCTTCCACCCGCGGAGAGCGGAATGCTCCACGGAAACTTGTCGCCGTTGTCCTGCGCCCAAAGACGGAGGCCGAGCCCAGTCTGTCTCAGGTTGTTGAGACACTTCACCTGGCGCGCCCGCGATTTGGCGCCGCTGAGGGCGGGGAGAAGCAGACCCGCCAGGATCGCGATGATCGCGATCACGATCAGGAGCTCGATCAAGGTGAACGCATGGACGGAACCCGCGCGAACACCGCGGGTCTGGTTGCTTGGCCGAAGGGCGGATCGGTTCATCGAACGACGGGTACTCATGGGGTCACGGTTGGGCACTGGAAAATTGGGCCCGTGGATCGTCGGGGCTCGGCCGCGCGGAGCGAGCCCGGGCCGTGAGGTCCTCCCGAGGCGACCGCGAAACCGCGGAGGCAAAGCGGAGGAGAAGGGACTCGGTCGGCACAGGTTCTTCCACCAACTCTTCCGAAAGCTTGTTCCCTCTCCGTGGGCTCCGCGTCTCCGTGTGCCGCTGTTTCCCCGCCGGCAAGATGCCATGACGGTCGGAGGCGATTTGTTGGCGAAGATCCAGCTCCCGATCCCGGATCCGGTCCCGGAGTCCCCGGACTTCGCGGTCGAAGGCGAATCGTTCGGTCCAGGTCAGATCGGGTCTCAAGGCGGACGCCAGCCTTTCAACGCGCGCATCCAGGGTCATTGGCTCGCGAAAAACCGGGTCCAGGCACTCAACGAACCGGGCCGCGTAGGCTTCCCTCCCCCGCGGAGTCTCCAGAAGGGCGGCGGCCATCAGCCCGGACATCCGGGGCAGCCACGGGTAGGTCGCCAGCCCGAAGAGCTGGTCCATGCCGTCGGGGAGAAAGGTCCACCGGCCCGTCCCGGGATGGCGGTAGACGCGGAAATTATTCCGGGCGAGTCCGTAGCCGTCCCGGTGCCCAATCATGACTTCCAAGACCGTGAACGTGATGAAGCGATCCAGTTCGAGCACGGAACCGAGCCGCTCCCAGCGGCGGTCGGAATCCGGTTCGAGCGCGGCGTCGGCAAGGACCGAAGCCGCGGAAGTCGTATCCGCGCCTTCCGGGATCGGGATGGACGGGTCCCGCAGGTTCATGTGGAGCGGTTGATCGACATCCGATCCGCGATCGTTGTCACACAGGAGGCCGTCGGCACGGGAGAAGTGGCGGGCGAGGAAATCCCGCGTGAACCCCTCCTTCACGACATAGACACCCAGGGCCCGGCCATTGAGCCGAACCCGGGCGTGGCCGACCCGCGGCGCCGGAATGCCGCGCGCCAGGAAGATCTCCGATCCGAGTTTCTCGTTCAGGTAGGTCGGATCCTCGACGGAGTTGTTGAGGTAGATCCGGCGCCGCCCGAGGAACCGCGGCGACGGATCCGTCCCGTCAAAGTCGAGCGTGAACGACGGCTTGCCGTCGAGATCCTGGAAGCTGCCGGTCGACCCCTTGAGACGGATCGCCACGGACATCGGCGCGTCGACGGCATCCGAGCGAAACGTCGCTTGGACCGGTTCGCGCGGTTTCGTTTTGAGACGGACAAGGTCGGACGGCGCGACGTCCAGGGTGATCGAGGCGAAGAGGTTCTCGGGCCAGTCGTCGGCGATGGGCGATGGGCGAAAACTTGCGCCGGATCCGGGCGATTCGGCGGGCGCGGGACCGGGTTGAGGAGGTCGGGCCTCTTTCGCGGCCGGAGAGGACGCGGCGTCGGCGTCGGCGTCGGCGTCGGCGGCGGGAGGCGGGGACTTGGGACGGGCCGGCCGATTCTCGATCACCACCAGCGCGTTGGCGGCCGGCCTTTCGCGACCCTCGGACGGACTGTTGATCACGTTGCCAAGCACCCAGAGCGTGGCGGAACCGCCGCCGTCGAGGTTCATCGCATTCCGGCAGCCGAGTTCGAGCATGTAATTCGCGAGCTCCGGGAAGCTCATCCCGACGGACAACTCGCCCTGGCGTCCGTCGACTTCGACCAGATAGATATACTCCTCGCTCCAACCGACCGCGGAACGGGGATGCCGGAGGGTGAGCCAACCCCATTCCTGCGCTTTTCCGTCGACGACCAGTTCCGGGCCGCCTCCGATGGCGACTCCGACGCCGGCGAGGTCCGGCGTCGTTTCGGTCACGAGCGTGACTTTGAGACCCGGCGCCAGATCGGAGCGCGACGACGCAATCCCGCGACCCAGCGACAGCACGAAGCCGTCGGCCGGGATCGTGGTGTTTCCGCGTTTGCGGACCGACCGGACGACCGTTTCATACTTCAACCCGGGCCGGAGCGGGCCCCCGGGCGAGCCATCGGCGGGCGCGAGAATGAGCTCCACCCCGCCGTCGGTCCGCGTGGAAGGGCCCATGGCGCTGGTGAAAAGCACCGCCGCATCGTCGCCGCGAAGTTCGTTCAGCCCGAAGGGCGTTTCACTGTTGTCCGGCCAAACGACCCGGAGCCGCGAATGCACGTTGGTCATCCGGGGCGTTCCACCGGGGTCGATCCAGAAACAGGCGTGACCGTCGGGGTCCGTCAGCATCTCGCCGTTCCGGATCTGGAGATTCCGAGGCCGACCGCGGGCACCGTCCTTGTGTGTGTAGAAATCCCCGTTGATCGCGGCGACCGGTTGGCCCTCCTCGGGCTTCAGGGAACGCGCCTGTTCCGAGACGCGCGACATCCCGAAGCGTCGATTGCCACCCAGCGTCGTCTCCAGCTTCACCTCGGGATGGCCCCGCTGGACACGAACGATGTGGATCGACCAGGGGATCTCCGCGTTCTGATCGTGGATATAGCGGAACCCGCGCTGGACACCCTCGGACTCGGCGGCGGCCGCGTGCGCCGACTCCGGACCGACGGCAAACGCCAACCCGATGGCCTGGACGAGCGCCAGGGCACGGAATAGGGAGCCGGCAGAATGGACAGCGCTGGACCGCGCCTTTGCGTTCGTGCGGGCGCGGGATGGGGCTGAATCCAGGCCGATCGGCCAGCCCGGAACGGATCGGACCCGGTCGGGAACTGGCCCAACGGCTCGGCCGCGGGACGTCGAAGGTTGTGCCGTTGTCGGACTCATGGGAAGAGAGCGCCCGATCTTTCCACCACAACCAGCGAGTTGGCGATCCGCCGTTCGTGTCCGTCGCACGGACTGTTCCGAATTCTTCCCGCGTACCAAAGGGTGGCGGAACCGCCGCCATCGAGGCTCACCGCCTCCGTGCAACCCAACCGGATCATCGCGTCGCCGAGTTCGGTCAGCGTCATGCCCACGGACGGCCTCTGGCGCCCATCCACCACCACGAGCACGTACTCGCCCGCGTTCCAGCCGATCGCGGTGCGCGGGTGGCGCTCCAGCATCGAGGAGCCTTCGTACGAATCCTCTGTGGGAGGCACGATCTTTTGCCGGCGCCCGTTTCGGACGAGCACCGGGCCACCGCCAATCGCCTGACGCGCATCGGCGAGGTCCGGAACCGAGGCGGTGCTCACTTCGAGGATGTCGCCCACTCGAACGGACGGAAGCGATCGCACGAGAGCCGGTCCGGCCGACAGCACGAAGGTCCCGGGCGCGAGAATCGAATCACCCGCGTTCCGGAGTTCCCTCACCCGGGCGCGATAGGTCTTCCCGATCCGCAGCTTCGTCCACGAATCATCCCCGGGGACGGGTTCGAGGATGAACTCACGACCGCCTGAGGTGCGCGTCGACCTGCCAACCGCCGGTGTGTAAAGCTGGAGTTCGTTCGCCCCGCGTTCGCCGTTCACGTCGAACGCCGAGTGGGAGACGCGGCTTCCGGCCGGCCATACGACTCGGAACTGCGACTCCACCGTTCCGGCGTGGGGCTGGGATTGGGCGTCGATCCAGAAGGCGACTCCGCCGCTTGGACCGCTGAAAAGGTCGCCGTCGCAGATCTGAAGCCCCCGCGGATCCCCCGCATGCGCCTTCGAGCGCTGGTAGAAGTCCCCGTTGACGGCGGCCAGTGGCTTCAGGGACTTGGACCGCACCTGGCCCACCTGCTCCGAGAGCAAGGTGAGTCCGACGGCGGCGGCGTTCGCGTGGGTGGACCGAATTTCGACGGCCGCGGGATTGCGCGAAACGCGCACGGCGTGGATGGACCACGGGACCCTGGCCACCCGCTGGTTGGTGTAGGAGATCGAGATGATCCCGGTGCCCGTCACGCTTTGCGCGAATCCGTCGTGGCTGATCCCGAGCCACTGAACCAGAATTCCCGCCATCACACCGAGGGAACGGGCGGACGTTTGGAACTTCCTGCTCTTCGGAATCGGATGGGTCTCAGAGCTTGGTCTTGGGTCGGCTACGGCGCGCGCCGGTTCCGTGCGGACGATTGCCATTCGGCCGTAACATTCGACCCAATGGCGGGATTTCGCAACAGGCGGAAACCGTCGAGCCACGGTGTCGGGACGTGTCCGGGATTCGAAGAGGTTCATTCCGTGGGGGGAGGTGGGTGGCGCGGCCGTTGGGTTGACGGCCCCCGGCTCCTTGGTCGAGCCGGAATCCCGTGAAATCTACGATCGGCCGGATGAAGGGATGATTAAGGCGGCGTGTTCAGAGGGGGCCTTTTTGAACTCGCCAGCGAACCGTGGACGCGAGCTTCATCGGGGGCATGTCCGGAATTCGAACCATCACACGCGGGTGTGTCGTCGTGGCGTTCCTCCTCGGAAACGCGGGGATCGCGCAGGCTCCCGTCGAGCACCTCCTGTGGCCTGGGGACGCGCCGGGCTCGGAGGGAAAGGTCGATGCCGAAGTTGTCCGCGTGACGGACGCTGGCGACCACGTCGTTCGGCAGGTTCATCGCCCTTCCCTGACGTCCTACCTGCCTTCGGCGGGTGCCGAGACCGGAGCGGCGGTGATCGTGATTCCCGGAGGCGGGCACCGGGAACTCTGGATGGATCACGAAGGCGCGAACGTGGCCATGTGGCTCGCGCGTCGCGGGGTGGCGGGTTTCGTGCTCAAATACCGGCTCGCGCGCGAAACCAACTCGACCTACACGATCCGCGATCACGCCTACGCGGATGCGGCACGGGCGGTCCGCTGGGTTCGCAGCCGCGCCGCCGAATGGAAGATCGATCCCGAACGGATCGGCGTTCTGGGTTTCTCAGCCGGCGGCGAACTCGCGTGGCAGGTGTCCGACCGGAACGACGCCGGTGCGGCCGGCGCGAACGATCCCGTGGAACGGATGGGGAGTCGTCCGACGTTCCAGGCGCTGATCTATCCCGGAAGGTCCGGTGACATCCAGCCATCGCCCGGGGCGCCGACCGCCTTCCTGGTGTGCGGATTCAATGATCGGAAGGACATCTCCGAAGGCCTCGCGGAAGCGTATCTCCGGTTCAAACGCGCGGGTGTTCCCGCCGAACTGCATGTGTACTCCGGGGCGGGCCATGGATTCGGCCTGCGCGACAGGAACAGCGGTCCGTCGGCGGCGTGGCCGGAACGGTTCCTCGAATGGATGACCGACCGCGGCTGGGTCCCACGGCGGTGAGCGTCAGGAGGATTCAGTCCCGTGAGACAGCCCCAGAGAATGACCGCAGTCTTGCCCTCCGATCCGGATTGGGCTGCATTTAGGCCGTCTACCTAACGTTCGCCATCATCGTACTCGTACTCGTACTCAGCCCGAAGGGCGGTACTCGCACTCGAAGGGTCATCAATAGGTTCGATCACGAAAGACTGGACGTGTACCGGGTCAGCCTGGAGTTCGTCTCGTGGGCCTACACTCACGCCCGATCCCTCGAAGGCCCTGATCGGCACGCTCGGGATCAAATGCTGAGGGCCTCCCAATCGATTCCTCTGAACATTGCCGAGGGGAACGGCAAACTGCCGTCGCCCGACCGGCTGAAGTCCCTGCGTATTGCCCTGGGTTCGGCGCTGGAGTGCGCGGCGGCACTCGATGTTCCGCGAGTGTGCGGAGCAGCGATGCGCTAAGACGTCGCCATGGACGGGAAGCGGTTATTGGAGCGGATCGTGGCGATGCTGGCACGAATGACACGGGGGAATGGTGAGATGAAGGACGAGGCCATCGAGTACGAGTACGAGTGCGAGTACGCGTACGATCACAAACTCCAACGCGAACCAACCAGTCCACCGAACGCACCTCCGCCGCGTCGGTGCCCTCGTCGTTCGATGCGGACGCCATGATGCCGCACATTTTCCGGACTTGAGCCCGCGTTCTGCGTCGGCATCATGCGCCCATGATCCTGAAGGCGATCATCCACGATGCTGAGGAGGGGGGATTCTGGGCCGAGGTACCGGCATTGCCGGGTTGCGTGACGCAGGGGGAGTCCATCGAGGAGGTGACGGCGAACCTCCGGGAGGCCATCGACGGCTGGCTGGCGGTTGATCTCCCCACCGCCGGCGATCAGCAGGGGGCCCGTGTCATTGAATTGGCCGTGTGAAGCAGGTCTCCGGCAAAGACCTCGGCCGCGTGATCGAGCGGCGAGGATGGCTCCTCGCGCGGATCAGCGGGAGCCACCACATCTACACGATGGAGGGCCGACGGGAGCGCATCGTCATTCCGGTGCACGGCAATAAGCCACTGAAAATCGGATTGCTTCGCTCGCTCATGAAGATTGCCGACCTTGAGGAAAGCGACCTTTGAGCATCGAACCATCAGGTGCTGCGAACCGGAGGTAGCCGTTGCGGTTGGGCCATAGTCGGAGCCCCGGTGCGGCTACCTCCGGTCGCAGACCTGGGTCGTTCGCCATCATCGTACTCGCACTCGTACTCAGCCCGAAGGGCGGTACTCGCACTCGAAGGGTCATCAATATGTTCGATCACGAAAGACTGGACGTGTACCGGGTCAGCCTGGAGTTCGTCTCGTGGGCCTACTCTCACGCCCGTTCCCTCGAAGGCCCTGATCGGCACGCTCGGGATCAAATGCTGAGGGCCTCTCAATCGATTCCTCTGAACATTGCCGAGGGGAACGGCAAGCTGCCGTCGCCCGACCGGCTGAAGTCCCTGCGTATTGCCCTGGGTTCGGCGCTGGAGTGCGCGGCGGTACTCGATGTTCTGCGAGTGTGCGGAGCGATGCGCGAAGACGTCGCCATGGACGGGAAGCGGTTATTGGAGCGCATCGTGGCGATGCTGACACGAATGACCCGGGGGAATGGTGAGATGAAGGACGAGGCCATCGAGTACGAGTACGAGTGCGAGTACGCGTACGATCACAAATTCCAACGCGAACCAGCCAGTCCACCGAACGCGGCTCCGCCGCGTCGGTGCCCTCGTCGTTCGCCAAAGGCATGACAATCGCGAAGCCACAATCATGGACCTTTTCGCCGACATTACGAGTCGGCGGCGCTTGCCTAGCGCTGTGCGTTGCCGGGATAAGCTTATTGTTTGTATTCGATCTTGTGCTTCAGAATGGGGCCACATTTTGGTTTGCTCCTTTCCTGCGTACATGGCCGTTGATCCCTTGTGCAGGCCTATTGGCAGTCGGCCTTTACATCATCGCTAGGCAATCGGAGCCAGGTTCA
>JBFWOK010000036.1:0-44886 GCA_050250555.1 Limisphaerales bacterium | reverse complement strand
GGGCCTTCCGCGCGCGGGAGAGGCCCAGGCTGTCGCGGAGGTCGTCGGCGAAGGCGTCGACATCGGTGGGTTGTGTGTCCCAGGAGCACATGAGCCGGCAGCCGGTCTCACCTTCGAACACGTAGAAATGCCATCCGAGTTGGCGAAGGCGTGGAAGGGCGTGGGCGGGGAGGTCGACGAAAACGGCGTTCCCCTGGGTCGGGTGGAGGAGGCGAACGCCGGGCATGGGGCGGAGGGCGCGCGCGAGGCGTGAAGCCATGGCGTTGGCGTGCCTCGCATTCCGGAGCCACGCCCCGGAGCCGAGCAGTCCGATCCACGCGGCGGCGGCGAATCGCATCTTCGAGGCGAGTTGCCCGGCCTGCTTGATTCGGTAGTCGAGTTCGACGGCGAGATCAGGTTGGAAGACGACGATGGCTTCGCTTGCGAGGCCGCCGTTCTTCGTCGCGCCGAGACTGAGCACATCGATGCCGGCCTGCCAGGTGAGGGACTTGGGCGCGACCTCCAGCGACGCCAGCGCGTTGGCGAAGCGGGCGCCATCGAGGTGGGTGCGGAGGCCGTGGGACCTGGAGACCTCGGTGAGGGCGCCGATTTCGGCGGGTGAGTAGACGGTGCCGCACTCGGTGGACTGCGTGAGGCTGAGGGCGGCTGGCTTGGACGAATGGAGCGGGAAGTGGTCGCGGATCCGGGCATCGACGACGCCGGGGATGAGTTTTCCGTGGGAGCCGGCGAGGGGGATGATTTTGGCGCCGCCGCTGAAGAATTCGGGGGCCCCGCATTCATCGAGTTCAACGTGCGCGGTGGCGTGGCAGAGGACGGCATGGAACGGCCGGCAGATGGACGCGAGGGCGAGGGCATTGGCCGCGGTTCCGTTGAAAACGAAGAAGACCGCGCAATCCGTCTCGAACCATTCGCGGATCAGATCGCAAGCGCGCGCCGTCCACGAATCCTCGCCGTAGCCGGGGGCGTGGCCGGCATTGGCTTCGGCGAGGGCGTTCCAGACCTCGGGACAGATTCCGGAGTTATTGTCGCTGGCGAACTGGCGCGGGCGATGGGCGGGAGGGAGGCTCACAAGAGTGGGGTTCGCGGGTTGGCGGCGGATCCGGTCGCCAGGGGAGTTTTTGGAGGGCTCATCGTGGCGGGGGCTGACGCGAAGGAAAACTCCCGAGTGAACCGCGAGCCGGAGCGCGGAGAAAGGGGTGGGGAGCAGGCGGGTTGCACCGTCGCGCGCAATTTGGCTCCTTCCGGAACCAGCCAGCGAACATTTCGATCAGCCGCGGACACGACGCCAAAACTCTCCAGGCCTGACGATGGCGACTTCTCGATACGTCGCCATCGTTAGGAGGTCCTTGTCGACGGTGACCAACAGATCGCACCGCCCGGCTGTCGCCGTCCCCAGGATCTTCAGGTCGTCACCATCCCGGCAGGCCTCCGACGGTATCTCTTCCGGCTGAACCAGTTCCCCAGACTTTTTTAGATGGGACACCACGGCCCGAACCGTGGTGTCGGCGTATCCAAACTTCGCGGATAATTTCTCCCGAAGTTCGCCCAGAATGAACTCCGAGAGCACCAGTTCGTGACCGAGGAGGACATCCTCTAGCAACTCGGCGCAGACGCCAGCGCGGCTGATGTGGGCTGCCACCAGCACGGAGGAGTCGAGCGTGATTCTCACGACTTGAGCGTTTCAAAGACGTCGTCATCGGTATGCACGTCCTTCGACTCAGCCAGCGGAACCATTTTCGCGCGAAGGGCGCGAAACTCCGTCACAACGAGAAAACGTCGCAATGCCTCGCGCGCCAGATCGCTCTTGGAGACCTGTTGAGCGGCGCTTTGGCGGTCGAGAGCCTTGTTCATGGAATCCGGGATCCGCAGGGTGATGGTCGCCATGCATTCAATTGTAATACACTTCATTCCACCACGGCAACTCCCAGTCGGACCTTCGCTGCTTCACCCGCCATCATGGGTGTTCTTGGAGGGCTCATCGTGGCGGGGGCTGACGCGAAGGAAAACTCCCGAGTGAACCGGGAACCGGGGCGCGGAGAAAGGAGTGGGGAACAAATGGGTTGCGCTGACGCGCGCATTTTGGCTACTTGCGAAACCAGCCTTCAGAGGTCCGCCGGATCGAGGGCGGCATCGAGGAAACCCGGGCTCTCGGCTGGGTGCGGAATGCGGAGGCTTCGTTCGGCGTCACGAGACTGAAAAACATCATGACACTAAGAAAACCGTCCCCTTGGATCCTCGCCTTTCTGATCACGTTGAGACTCGCCGCGAGCGCCGCGGTGCCCGGCACCCTGGGGTACGAGGGGCGCGTATCGGTTGGAGGCGTGCCCTTCAACGGAACCGGGCAATTCAAGTTCGCGCTGGTGAACGCCGCGGGGGATCAGACGTTCTGGAGCCACGACGGGACGAGCACCCAGGGGAACGCGCCCACGAGTTCGGTGGCGATCGAGGTCGTCGAGGGCGCGTACTCCGTGCTGCTCGGGTCGACGTCGGTGCCGAACATGACCGAATCGCTGACCGGGTCGGCATTCACCAATCGGCCGGTTTCCCTGCGGATCTGGTTCGATGACGGCGTGGGGGGTGTGGAGCAGCTCGTGCCCGACCAGCGGCTCACGGACATCGGGTTCGCCCTGGTGGCGGGATCGATGCTTCCGGGTTCGGTGACTTCGGAATCGCTGGGACCGGATCCGCGATTCTCTGGACGGGTGACGGCGGATTCGGCGCGGGTGAACCGGTTCTCCGTGGGGACGGATCGAGTGGAGGCGCCGGTCCACATCGCGGTGTCGGCCCCGTCGGGTACCCCGCCGGCTCCCAGGAACCATGTCGTGTATATCGAGAACACGAGCGATGGGAACTATACGCATGGGATGGCGATCCGCCTGAACAACTCACCGACGAAGACCTACGCGGAACTCCTGCGGAATCCCGACACGCCGCAGCGGATCCTGGCGATCGTTCAGGCGCTGACCTCGGGCGATCTGACGGCGATTTTTGATTTCCAATCACTGACGGTCGCGGAACTGACGAGGGACGATGTCGGGGCGTTCGACACCGTGAATCGCAGCAACAACTACATCACGTTCTTCAACAACACACTTGGGTTCGCGAACACGGAGATCGCGGGTCGGATCGAGGGTTTTTCCCCCCTGGATTTCAACCGGCTGCAGGAGGAGTTCAATGCCAGTCGCTGGCGGGCGTTCACCGGGCTCTTCGGGCTCTACCAGGTGGGGATCACCCTGGATTTGAACGAGGACTGGTTGGACCCGGGCCGCCTGCCGCAGTTCAGCCTCAATCCGGGTCAGTTTCCAACGCTGGGATTCACGAGGGGCCAGTTGCCCTCGGTTGATTTCGACCCGGGAGCCCTGCCGTCGCTGACATTCAGCGGAGGGGAGAATCCCGACCTCGACTACTCCTTCACGCGTGGGTCGCTCCCCTCGATCAACTTCGCGACGGCCACCTTCAACCCGGGATCCCTACCGGGTCTTTCGGTCGATTTCGATCCGGGCCAGGCGCCGTCCGCGGCTCTGAATGCGGGGCGTTTGCCCGAACTGGAATTCGACCCCGGAGTGTTTCCGATTCCGTCGCTCACGGGCGGTCGCCTTCCGAGTCTGACGGTGACCCAGCCGGGGCAGCTTCCGTCGGTCAACGGTCTCCCGGTCGAGGTGGAATCCGTGACCATCACCTTGGACCAGGATCGCCTCCGCCAGATCTTGAGGGACGTGAACATCTCCCTGGAGACGATGCCCATCCAGCATCGGCTCAACCAGGATCCCGCCTATATGCGGCTCTGGGCGGGTATCACCTTGTTTCAGGGTGGTGGCGTCACCTACGAGTCCGGCGCGGGCGACTACGCGGAATGGGTCGAACGACGGAATGAGGACGAGGAGATCCGGGCGGGTGACGTGGTCGGGTTGCACGGCGGCAAGGTGAGTCGGGTCACCGACGGAGCCGACCACCTGCACGTCGTCTCCTGGAATCCGATTGTGCTGGGCAACATGCCGCCGGGAGAGCGCAAGGAGGCCTACGAGAAGGTGGCGTTCATGGGACAGGTTCCGGTTCGCGTGCGGGGAGTCGTGCTGGAGGGTGATTTCCTCGTGGCCAGTGGCAAGGACGATGGCGTCGCCCGCGCCGTGGGCGAGGATTCCCTGACCCCGGGATTGCTCGGCCAAGTGATCGGGCGCGCCTGGGAGACGTCGGGGGAGGAGGGGGAACGTTTTGTGCGGGCGATGCTGGGTCTTCGACCGAATGAGGTGGCGCCGATGTTGGTGCGACAGGAACAGGCGATTCAACGGATTCAGCGGGAAACCGAAGAACTGAAGAGTGAACTGCGGGCCAGCCAGGCGAAGCTGGCTTCGGTCCTCGAACAGCAGACGACCCTGCTCGAACGGTTGGCGCGCCTCGTCCCGGATCCTTCGCCGAATGATGATGATGTCGAACCCACGAAGTTCGCCCTGGGCCAGGCCGTCGACGAAACCTCCGGTTTCGAGGAGGCCCCATGATTCAGTCGAATCCCAATCCCGTTGTTCCCGGCGCCGACTCGTTCGTGCTTTGCGGTGTGGGACGTTGCCTGGGGCGACGGCCCGTCTTGCCCGGCTGGGTCCCGTGGAGCCTGCTGTCGGTTGCGGCCTGGCTCGGTTCCGGTGTCCCCGCTCCGGCGGCTTCCTACGGACATTCCGGAAGCATCGTTCTCGGAGTCCGTAGGGTTCAGGCTTCTCCGGCAGAGGGGATCGCCCACGCGGGCGAGGTTGTTCTGGCGCGGAAGCGGGCACAATCCAGCGACCGTTACCTCCACGACGGGCGGGTGACGCCTTCGCCGAGGCAGTCAGCCATCGTGCTTCCCCTGGCGGTCCGCGACCTTTTCCAAATCGTGTATCCGTCGGTTCGAACGGGAGGTTCCCGGTTCAGCTTCTGGCTGACGACGAAACCGGGTGTGCGCTACCAGATCCAACGGAGTTCGGATTTCGGGATGTGGATCGGCCTGCGCGAGCTCAGGGGAGTGAGCGCGGCGGTGGAGGTCCACGATGTCCCGCCGGCGGACGGGAAGCCCTATTTCTACAAGGCGGTTGAGTTGTCGGATTGATTATTGGGACTATGAACCCGAGAGGCATCACACGGAGGCACGGAGGCACGGAGAGGGACGGAATCCGTCCTCGGATCTCCGTGTCTTAGTGCCTCCGTGAGAGAATCCCGGTTCATGGGTAGTCTAGTCTGGATTAGGATCGGGATCGCGATCGCGAACGGGATCGAAAGGCGTGAGCGGGGAGGTTGGTCGGGAACGCGAAAAGGCCGCCGGAGTGGAGGCACTCCGGCGGCCTTGGGAGGGGTCGCCGACGGGATCGGCGCGGTTGGGGCGAATGGCGCGGCTCAGTAGCCGATAACCACGTTCGCTCCCTGGATGGTGACCGACTTGATGGTCACGGCGGTGCTGCCGCGGACCCGATAGAACATCGCATTCCCTGAGCGCGGGACGGTGATGGTCTTGGCGGTGTCGTTGATAACCGCGTTGGCCTGGAGTGTGTAGGGGCCGGTGACGGCGGCCGCGCCGTGCAGTTCGATGGATGGGGCGGGTCCGGACAGCGGGAGGCAGGAGCCCGCACCGGCACCGGTGAGGGGCGGGCCGTCCGGCGTCGGTCCGCCAAGGGCCGCGACCTCGTCATCCGAAAGCGCGATGTCGCGGAACTGGAGGGCGCTGATGTGGACAGTGCTCTGCTCGTTGTCGTCGCCGTCGTTGAACATGAAGATCTCGGCCGGGAGGGAATAGCGACCGTCGATGTTGGCTCCGTCGCCGGCGGGGTCTTCGCGGTGTTTGACACCGTTGATGTACTTGGCGAAGCGCTTGGGCGTGGAGGTCATGTCCGCGACGAACACGACGCGTCCCCAGGTGAGGCGCTGATGGCTGTGGGCGGGGTCGATGCCGTCGTAGAGCGAGCAGCAGCCCTTGCCGTAGGAGCCGTCGGAAGCGCGCCAGAAGAGGTCGCCGTCGTTGTTCTGGTTGAGGTCGTGGGTGCGGAAGACGGTGCCGAAGCCGTGGCCTTCGCCCCAGTAGACGTCCATAACCATGGTCCAGACGTTGGCGTTCTGACCGCCGCCGCTGGCCGCGAGGCCGGGCCTCACACGGATACCGGTCTTCCTGAAGTCCTCGCCGTTGTCGTTGCGGGGAATGGTGAGGAATCGGGTGGTCTGACCGTTGATTCCGGGGATCTCGGCGGCGTTGCCTTGGCCGCTGGTGTCGAGGGAGTAGAACGACGCGAGCGAGTTGTCGATGTAGGTCACCGGGGCGCCGACCGTGGCGTCGAGGTTGCCGTCGAAGACCCAGTGTCCCTTGACATTGGGCGACACGGTTTCGGGTTCCGGAATGCCCGCGGCGGAGGGACCTCCCAGGGCGGCGACCTCGGCGTCGGTGAGTGCGACCGGTCGGAACTGGATCGAGTTCACCAGGACGGTGCTCTGTTCGTTGTCGTCGCCGTCGTTGAACATGAAGATCTCGGCCGGGAGGGAATAGCGACCGTCGATGTTGGCTCCGTCGCCGGCGGGGTCTTCGCGGTGTTTGACGCCGTTGATGTACTTGGCGAAGCGCTTGGGCGTGGAGGTCATGTCCGCGACGAACACGACGCGTCCCCAGGTGAGGCGCTGATGGCTGTGGGCGGGGTCGATGCCGTCGTAGAGCGAGCAGCAGCCCTTGCCGTAGGAGCCGTCGGAAGCGCGCCAGAAGAGGTCGCCGTCGTTGTTCTGGTTGAGGTCGTGGGTGCGGAAGACGGTGCCGAAGCCGTGGCCTTCGCCCCAGTAGACGTCCATGACCATGGTCCAGACGTTGGCGTTCTGACCGCCGCCGCTGGCGGCAATTCCGGGTTTCACCCGAAGACCGGTCTTCCTGAAGTCCTCGCCGTTGTCGTTGCGGGGAATGACGAGGAATTGGGCGGGTTGCCCGTCGATCGACGGGATGTCCGCGTAGGCGCCCTGGCCGCTGGTTCCGAAGGAGTAGTGAGCCGACAGGGCGGGGTCGATGTACTCGGCGGCGGCGCCCGACGTCGCGTTCAGGTTTCCGTTGAACTCCCATTGAGCGGAGACACCGCTCGGAGCGGCGCTGGCGGGAACCGGGATGCCGTCGGCGGAAGGTCCGCCGAGGGCGGCGACTTCCTCGTCGGTGAGGGCGCCTTCGCGGACCTGGATGGCGCTGATGGCGGCGGTGCTCTGTTCGTTGTCGTCGCCGTCATTGATGATGAAGATCTCGGAGGGCAGGGAGTAGCGTCCGTCGATGTTCGCGCCGTCGCCGCTGACGTCGTCGCGGTGTTTCACGCCATTGACGTACTTCGCGAGCCGCTTCGGGTTGGAGGTCATGTCGGCGACGATCACGATGCGGGCCCAGGTGGCGCGCTGATGGCTGTTGGCGGGGTTGATGCCGTCGTAGTTCGAGCAGCAGCCCTTGCCGTAGGAACCATCGGAGGCGCGCCAGAAGAGGTCGCCATCGTTGTTCTGGGTCAGGTCGTGCGTGCGGAGGAGGGTGCCGTTGCCACTGCCGTCGCCCCAGTAGAGGTCGAAGATCATCGTCCACTGGTTGGCGTTCTGTCCGCCGCCGCTGGGCGCGAGGCCGGGTTTGAGTCGGAGACCGGTCCGGCGGAAGTCGTCCCCGTTCTGGGTGTAGGGGATGTAGATGACCTTCGCGGGCTTGCCGTCGATGCCGGGGACATCGGCGAGGGCGCCCTGGCCGGTCGTTCCGAACGTGTAATTGGCGGAGAGCGAACTGTCGATGTAGGTCAGGTCGCTGCCCACGGTGGCCTTCAGGGTGCCGTCGTCGAAGGTCCAGTATCCGGTGGCCGACGGTCCCGCGACGTTTTCGCAATCGCCCGGCGCGGTGGAGAACGACCACGAAGAGGAAACAGAGTTTCCGGAGCCATCGGAGAACGAGAGGCTGACCGGGTATTCGCCGGCGGGCAGGCTGCCCGGGTGCTGGTAGCTGACGGTGGTGACTTTGCCACTCTTGGTGATGGTCGGTGTCAGCGGGGTGTCATTGACCTCGAGGACGATCGAGCCGGGGGTCACCGTGGTGGCGTCTTCGGTGATGGTGATCGCGAGGTCGAGCTTCGCGTTGACGCCGGTTTCGCCGGGACTGGGCTTGATGCTGCTGATGTAGGGAGCCGGCGTTCCGCTGCGGTCGCGGTAGGCCTTGATGTGGCCGGCCGCGGTGCGGTCGTTGATAAGGATGCGGTTTCCGGCGGCATCGACGGAGAAGAACTCGCAGTGGGCGTCTCCGCCGACTTCGTACCAGACCAGACGGACGCCGTAGATGCCGGCTTCCTCGACGACGAACGAGAAGGTTGAGTTGGCGACGCCGTTCACGTTGCCGACGAGTTGATTGCTGACATCGCGGGCATCGCCGCCGATGTAGACGCCGAAGCCGTCGTCGCTTTGAACGCCCAAGGTGACCAGGCCGGCAGGTAGGTCGAGGTAAGCGGTGCTTTCGATCGCGACGTTGTCGTAGGACTCGATGCCGTCGGCGTTGTAGCCGGGGTAGCCGGGGATCGGGCTGTCGTCGGGGAATGTGCCGGTGCCGGCCTGGTCGTCGTCAAAATTGACGGTGACGAGGTCGAAAAGGCCTCCGGTCGCGGCGGTGAGGTCGGCGATATTGGGTCCGGAAAGGCCGGCGAGCTGGCGTTCGGCGGTGGCCAGGCTGCTGGGTGCGGGCGATTGGACCTGGTAGACCTTGGCCTTGAACCCGCTGGAACCGGTGTTGACGGTGCCGGCTTTGGCCTTGGCGCTCGCCGGGATGGTGGCGTACCGGGCGACATTGAAGTCGAAGGAGAACGTCTTCGAGGTGTCGTACGTGAGTTCGACCTTGTGGCTGGACCCGGAGGCGAGGAGGCCTGGAGGATCGTAGGTGATGGTCCGGGTGTTGCCCTGGCTGGCGACATTCGGGGTGACGGCCGCGCCGTCGAAGGTCATGGAGACGGTCGACGAGGCGAGGTTCTCGACGGTGATCGAGACGACGGCGTTGGCGGGCGCGTTCTGGGCCGCCGGGGACTTGGCGGAGACATAGGCGCCGGTCCCGACGGTGGCGGTCGTGATGTTGACGTCGTCGATCCAGTGGTTGTTCCGGATGGCGGCGGTCAGTTCGGCGGTACCGGCGCCGAAACCAAAGACTCCGGCGATGGGGGTGTAGCCGATTCCGACGTTGTCATACACCTTCACGCCGTCGTAGGTGACGTCGAGGGTTCCGTCGGGGTCGATCTTGACCTCAACATTGGCGAACCGGGTGGCGGTGGAGTTGGCCGGATAGGTCTGAATGCCTTTGAAGGAACGTGCGGCCACTTTGGCGCCACCGACTTTGACGATGATGCCGGGAGCGTCGCCGGGGGCGTTGCCTTCGGCGTTGAACCCTTCGAGGTTGTCGATCGTGTCGAAGGAAATGATGAGGCCCTGCAGCGTGCCGCCACCTTCGCGGAAGATGGTTTCGCCGATGTTGTTATCGAGGACGAAGCTGAAGCCCTGGGCGCCGAGCGAGCTGCCTCCGCCGACGGCGGCCTTGAAGGTCGCGGTGAAACTCTGGATGGCGGCGCCATCATTGAAGTCCGGGAGGACATATGAGCCCATCTGAGGGAGGGGCTTGGACGGATCGGCGGGCGGCAGATCCGCGAGGTCGGTGAGTTTGAGAACGCCGTCCTCGATCTCGGCGATGCCCAGGGGATAGCCGCCTGGATCCGACGCGAAGTTGGCATTGAACGTCGCACCCGAAGCCGACGTGGACACGTGGCTCACCGCGGCATGTGCCAGGTTGGGTGCCCAGGGTCGCGACGACGGCCTGGGCGCCGAGTCGGTCGGTGGGTGGGTTTGGTTTGGGGTTTTCATGGTTGCTTGTTGGGGATTGGGGGAACCGCTGGGTTTGACGGGCGATGTTCGAACAGGACGGGTGACTTTGGGTTGATGGGATGAGTTGATTGGAGGGGGCTGGACGGTCCGGGCTTGGTCGCCGTGGGATGTCCGTCCCCGGCGGACTTGTTGATTCAGCTGGGAGGACGGCTGTGTGGGCCACTTTCCGAACGCGATGGGCGCCCGAACAGTTTTCGATTTGCGGTGATGCGTTCTCGTAACTGACGTGATCGGGGAGTGGCAAGACGATTCTGGGTTCCGGGTGGAAGAAACAGGCGGGGAAAGGATTGCGCTTCCTCTGGCAATCTCCGGCGGCGCATTTTCGGCGACGTCCGGCCCGAATCCTCGTGGGCCGGCCCCTCATGGTCGCTCGTGTTGCCTTAGATCTCGCCCTGCGGAAGGAGTTCGATTACTCGATCCCGGAGTCCTGCCGCGACCGGGTGGAGATCGGGGCGCGGGTCAAGGTCCCGTTCGGCCACCGGGAGATCCTGGGGAGCGTGGTGGCGGTGATGGATTCCTCGCCGCAGACCCGCCTTCGGGAAATCGTCGCCGTGGTGGGCCGACAGGCCCAGGTGACGGCCTCGGTGCTGGAACTCGCGCGGTGGATGGCGGGATACTACTGTTGTCCGCTCGAAACGGCGTTGAAGAGCGTCCTTCCGGACTCGGTGCGCAAGGAACAGGAGGGTTGGCGCGAGCGCCTGACGGTTAGCGTCGTTCCGGTTCACGGGGCGTTTCCGGAACTGACCCCGAGGCAGAAGGAGGTTTGGAACGTCCTCGAGGAGTGGCGGGAGCTTCCCCTTCAGGAGTTGATCAAACTCGCCGAGACGACGGCGCAGACGGTGCGGCGTTTGGAGGACAAGGGGTTGGTCGTCATCCGCAACGAGATCGCGGAGCGCGATCCGTACGGCGAGGAGGTGATCGTCCCGACGGAGGCGTTGGAACTGAATGCGGATCAGCGGGTCGCGCTGGAAGCGATCGTCGCGGCTCTGGACGCGCAGGCTTCGGGGAACGCGGCCGGTTCGGTGGGCGCCGCTGCCTCCGGTGGTGAAGCGGGACCGGTCGGAGAAGAGTCGGGGCGGCCGGGTGCGATGGGGTCGGTTTCGCGGGCGCCCGTCTTCCTTCTTCATGGCGTGACCGGATCCGGCAAGACGGAGGTGTACCTGCAGGCGTTGGCGCACGCGCTGGCCCAGGGGCGGGGCGCGATCGTGCTGGTGCCGGAGATCTCATTGACGCCCCAGACCGTCGAGCGGTTCAAGGCGCGGTTCAACCATGGCCCTCTTCGGACCCTCGTGGCGGTGTTGCACAGCCATCTGTCCGCGGGCGAACGGCACGACGAATGGCAGAAGATCCGGCAAGGCCGGGCCAGGGTCGTGATTGGGGCGCGGTCGGCGGTCTTCGCGCCGGTCGAGCGGCTCGGTCTGATCGTGGTGGATGAGGAGCACGAGTCGTCCTACAAGCAGGGGGAAGCCCCGCGCTACCATGCGCGGGATGTCGCGGTGGTGCGGGCGGGGCGGGAGGGCGCGGTGGTGGTGCTGGGATCCGCGACGCCGTCCCTCGAAAGCTATCACCACGCGCGGACGGGAAAATACAGACTTCTGGAACTGAGGGAGCGGGCGGATCACGCGAGGATGCCGATCGTCCGGGTGGTGGACATGCGGACGGAGGCGCGCCGGCAGAAGGGGCCGCCCGTGTTTTCGCATCCGCTGCACGAGGCGATCCTTCAGCGGCTGGAACGGAAGGAGCAGGTGATGCTTTTCCTGAACCGCCGCGGGTACTCGACGTCCCTGCAATGTCCGCAGTGCGGCTTCGTCGCGGGTTGTCCCCATTGCTCGGTGGCGCTGACCTATCATCGCCAGCGCCAGCGGTTGTGCTGCCACGTGTGCGGGCACGAGGAAGCCGTCCCCAAGGAGTGTCCCGACGCGAAGTGCCGGAACCCGGCGATCCGCTATTCGGGTCTGGGCACCGAGCGGTTGGAGGAATCCCTGGCCCGGCAATTCCCGAAGGCGAGGCTGGCGCGAATGGATTCGGATGTTCTCAAGCGGAAGTCGGACTACCGGAAGATCCTGACGGATTTCAGGAACGGGAAGGTGGACATCCTGGTGGGCACCCAGATGATCGCGAAGGGGCTCCATTTCCCGAATGTGACGCTGGTGGGGATCGTCCACGCGGACCTCGGGCTGCATCTCCCGGATTTCAGGGCGGGTGAGCGGACATTTCAGCTGTTGACCCAGGTTTCCGGACGGGCCGGCCGAGGGGATCTGGAGGGGGAGGTCTTCGTCCAGGCTTTCACGCCGTACCATCCGGCGATCCAGTATGCCCGGCGCCACGATTTCGTGGGGTTTTACGAGCAGGAGATCGAATTCCGGGAGGCGCTGAAGTACCCGCCGTTCTCGCGGGTCGCGCTGGTGACCCTTCGCGGGCGGAACGAGGAGAAGGTCCAGTTCACGGCGGACCACATCCGGAAGGAACTGGATCGGTTTGGAGAATCGATCCGGGATCTCGTGGTGGCGGGTCCGGGTCCGGCGCCGTTGGCGAAGGCGGAGGGGGCTTACCGGTTCCAGATCATGCTGCGGACGCGCGCGATGGGCCGTTTGGCGGCGCTGCTGGATTCCTGGTCGGGTTCGGTCGAATTGCCGGACGACGTTCGGTTGACGCTGGATATCGACCCTGTGGATCTGCTGTGACGCGGGCTGGTCACGGCAATTCCCGGATCCGAAGATTCCGGAACTCGACGGGGGCGCCCTCGGATTCGAGGCAGAGGAATCCGGTGCTGGGTTGGCATTGGGTGCCACCGGAGACCTCTTCGCCATTCACCCAAAGTCGGACCTCTCCCTGGACGCAACGGATGTAGTAGTGGTTCCACTCGCCCACGCCGTGGCTGAGGTTCTTCCGAGGGAACGCGCGCTGGCCGTTCGGCGCCACGGGTGGGAAGGGTTTCATGGTGGATTTCCCGACCGGGAAGACATCGCCGTTCGTGGTGAACCAGTCCGCTTTCTTGCCGCTGCTTTTCTCGTATTGGGCCGTGTAACCGTGGTCCAGGACCTGGACTTCGATGCCGCCCGGGGGCAATCGACCCGGCTGAAGATTGGCGAGCGCCTCGGGGGAGGCCCAGACGAAGACGCCGGAATTGCCGCCGGACGACAGGTGCTTCCACTCGAGGACCATCTCGAAATTGGTGAAGGGTTTCAGGGTTCGGATGACCCCGACGGGCTTGCCGGTGCACGAGACGCCCGATGAGTTCCAGGTCCAGGTGTCGGCGTGGCAGTTGACGTTCGTGAAATCGCCGGCACCCAGCGGACGCCAATCGAGGCCGGTTCCGTCGATGTACGCCTTGCGCAAGGGCATGGGCGTTGTCGATTCCGCCGCCGGATCCGCCGTCCATGCTTTGGGGGCCATCCCGAAGGCGACTGCGACGAGGACGGCCAGCAGGGTGGGACCGGCACCGGGAAATCGTTGCATGCGGTGAGTGTAGGGCTTCCCGGCGTCGTCGTCGCGACGATTGTTCGCGGCCGGTCGCCTTCGGGCGCATCGCTGGCGGTTCCTCGACATTTCCGGTGGGTCATCGGCTCAACCACTTCACGCCTGGGGATTGGGCCGCTCGTGGCGGAGCTTGAGATTCTCGACAAGCCGCATGCCCAGGGCCTCAGAGGGGTCTTGGAACGGCGTCCCGACGGGGGCAAGGTCCGTGGCGTGAGAATGCCCGCCGTCCGCCGATTCGTCATGGCTTGCCTGATCCTCGGAATTGTCGACGGGGGCGCGCCGGCGCGGGGAGATCTCCTGGACTTTCTCGGGCTTCGTCGCAAGGCGTCGTCCGTCCAATCCCTCACGGATGAGCAGATTGCCAAGGGCCTGAAGGAGGCGTTGGAGGTCGGGGTCCGCGGCGCGGTGGAATTGCTGGGACGCTCGGACGGATTTCTGAAGCACGCGGATGTCCGGATCCCGCTGCCGGCGGGCCTTCAACGCACGGAGGCCGCGTTGCGGGCGCTGGGTCAGGACGGACTGGTGGACGAGTTCGAGACATCGTTGAACCGGGCCGCCGAGAAGGCGGTCCCCGAAGCGGCGGAGGTGCTGGCGCGATCGGTGAAGCAAATGACCCTGGAGGACGCGAGGGCCATACTCACGTCGACGAACACGGCGGCGACCGATTACTTCCGTCGCACCTCCGAAGCAGCGCTTCAGGAGCGGTTGATTCCAATTGTACGGGAAGCCACGGCGAAGACGGGGGTCACCTCGGGCTACAAGGATCTCCTGGCGAAAGCGGGTGTGAACCGGCCGGGGATCCTGGGGGACATTGGGCGATCGTTTTTGGGGACCGACCCACTCGATCTGGATGCCTACGTGACCCGAAAGACCCTGGACGGACTCTTCCTTCGGATCGCCGAGGAGGAGACCCGGATCCGGGAGAACCCGGCCGAGCGGACGACGGCCCTGCTTCGGCAGGTCTTCGGGTCGCCTGGGAAGTGAGGGATGCCTGGGGACCGGGGGCCGGGCGCTTCCGCGGGGGCCGAACGGGGAAGCGGTCCCGATCAGGAACTACGCGACCGTGCCGTCGGGAATCACGCCATTCTTCGGGACCACCAGGATGCCGTCCCGGATGAAATACAGGGGATGATCCATGTTTTCCGGCTTCCCTTCGGGGGTCAGGACGCAGTTGGAGCCGATCCGGGCGTTCTTGTCGATGATGGCGTTCTCGATGCGGGTTCCGGGGCCGATCCCGACGGGCGGCCGCCCGGCCTCGCTGTTCTGCTGAATGGAATCCTGGGACTCGTAGTAGTCGTTGCCCATGGCGTAGACCCGGTTCAGTTCGGCGCCCTCCCAGATCAGGCTTCGGATGCCGACGACGCAATGCCGGAGGGTTGCGCGGGTGATGATGCAGCCGTCGGAGACGACGGCATGGTCGACGGTGGCGCCATTGATCTTCGAGGCCGGAAGGAACCGCGGCCGGGTGAAGATGGGGTGGACCATGTCGAAGAAGTTGAAGCTGGGCAGTTCGGACGTGAGGTCGATGTTCGCCTCGAAGAACGAGCGGATCGTTCCGATGTCCTCCCAGTAGCCCTGGAAGGCGTAGGAATCGACCTGCATCTGGTCGATGGCATTCGGGATGATGTGCTTTCCGAAGTCGGCGAGATCGTTGTCGAGCAGACGGAGAAGTGTGTTCCGGTTGAACACATAGATCCCCATGGAAGCCAGGTAGACATCCTCGCCTTCGGGAAATCCGAGCGAAGCGTTCATCGGCTTTGGGATCGAGAGTGTGTCGAGGACGGCGGGATCCTTGGGTTTCTCGACAAACCGGACGACGCGCTGGTTCGAATTGACCTCCAGGAGTCCGAGGGAGGGGGCGGCCGCGCGGGAGACGGGCATGGTGGCGACGGTGACCTCCGCCTGGCTGGCCTCGTGCTGAAGGAGAAGCTTCCGGAAATTCATCCGGTACAACTGATCCCCACTCAGGATCAGGACATAGTCGAAATTGTGATTGAGGAAGTGGATGATGTTTTTTCGGACGGCGTCGGCGGTGCCCTGGTACCACGAAGTGCTCGAGAAGGTCTGTTCGGCCGCCAGGATGCCCACAAAGCCGCCCGAAAAGTGGTCGAACGTGTAGGACTGGGAGATGTGCCGGTGTAGGGACGCCGAGTTGAACTGAGTCAGTAGGTAAATCCGCTTAAGGCGGGAGTTGATGCAGTTGGAAATCGGGATGTCGACCAGCCGGTACTTTCCCGCGAGGGGAACCGCGGGCTTGGAGCGGTCGCGGGTCAGTGGAAAGAGCCGGGTTCCCTGGCCGCCCCCCATGATGATGGAGAGGGTCCGGTCGGAGATATCCAGTCGCGGATTGGTTGACATAGGGGATGGTGGCGCGGCTTGCCGATTGGGTTGGGCTTTCGTAGCATCCGCGTCAGGGGAGGAGCAAGCCAAGGCTCCCCGTCGACCTCAAGAATAAGTTTATGTGTGGCATCGTGGGCTATATCGGGCGCCGATCTTCTGTTCCAATCCTCCTCGAAGGACTCCGCCGGCTCGAGTACCGGGGGTATGATTCGGCGGGAGTCTGCATCCTGACCGACCAGGGACTTCAGATGAGGAAGAAGGTCGGCCGCATCGACGCGGGCCTGGGACGGGAATGCGCGGCCTCGCCCCTGGCCGGGTCCACGGGAATCGGCCACACCCGCTGGGCGACCCATGGAGCCCCGTCGGACGAGAACTCCCATCCGCACCTCGACCGGTCGGGCCGGATCGCGGTGGTCCACAACGGGGTGATCGAAAACTACCTGAAGCTGAAGGAGCAGCTATCCGCCGCCGGCCATACGTTCGTCTCGGAGACGGACACCGAGATTCTGGCGCACCTGATCGGGGTGCACTACGAGCGCGTCCAGGCGCGGGGTCTCAACGGGGACAACCACCCGCTCGCGGCCGCGATCATGGCGGCGCTGAAGGAGGTCATCGGCACCTACGGGATCGCCGTCGTTTCCGCGGACCATCCCGGCGTCCTCGTGGGCGCGCGCCGTGGATCGCCCCTGCTCCTCGGCGTCGGGCAGTCGGAGAACTTCCTCGCGAGCGACGCCAGCGCGATCGTTTCGCACACGCAGCAGGCGGTCTATCTCAACGATTACGACGTCATCACGGTCACCGGCGACGACTTCAAGCTCGCCAACCTGGGGAGCGGAACCGCGCAGGCCCAGATCCAGCAGATCGAGTATGGCGCCGACGCGGCCGAGAAGGGGGATTTCCCGCACTACATGCTCAAGGAGATCTACGAGCAGCCGCGCACCCTCGAGAATGCCCTGCGCGGACGGATCGACCGCGAGGAACTCTCGGCGAAATTCGGCGGCCTCAACATGTCGCTCGCGGAACTCCGCGCGGTGGACCGGATCGTCATCGTGGCCTGCGGCACGAGTTGGCACGCGGCCCTGATCGGCGAGTATCTCATGGAGGAGTTCGCGCACATCCCGACGGAGGTCGAGTACGCGAGCGAATTCCGCTACCGGAACGCGCCCCTCGACAAGCACACCCTCGTGCTCGCCATCACCCAGTCGGGCGAGACCGCGGACACGCTCGCCGGCCTGCGCGAGTCCCGGCGCCGGGGGCACAAGGTGCTCGCGTTGTGCAACGTCGTCGGGAGCACGATCGCCCGGGAGTCGGACGGCGGAATCTACCTTCACGCGGGTCCCGAGATCGGGGTGGCTTCCACAAAGGCGTTCACCGCCCAGGTTTCCGCCCTCGTCCTGCTCGCGCTGCTGATGGGTCGGATCCGAATGCTGTCGTCCCAGCGGGGCGCCCTCCTGATCCGCGGACTCGAGGCCCTTCCCAAGCAGGTCGAATCGGTTCTGGCCAAGAACGACGAGATCCGTCGGATCGCACTCAAGTACGCTTCAGCCGAGGATTTCTTCTTTCTTGGACGGCAGTACCTGTTCCCGACCGCCCTGGAAGGCGCCCTCAAGCTGAAGGAAATCTCGTACATCCACGCCGAAGGATATCCGGCGGCGGAAATGAAGCACGGACCGATCGCCATGATCGACGAACGGACGCCGTCCGTCTTTCTGGCGCCCCGGGATTCCCTGTACGACAAGACGCTCGCGAACGTGGCCGAGATCAAGGCCCGGAAGGGACCCGTCATCGCCATCGCGACGGAGGGCGACACCGAGATCGTGAAACGCGTCGAAGAGGTCTTCAGCATTCCCCCGACCCTGGAACCCCTCGTCCCTCTGCTGGCGGTCGTTCCCCTCCAGTTGCTCGCCTACCACATCGCCGTCGCGCGGGGTTGCGATGTCGACAAGCCCCGGAATCTCGCGAAGAGCGTCACTGTGGAATGATCGCGATGATCCCGGTCGGTGGCCGGTTTCCCGGCCCCGACGGCGCGTTGGTCGTTGGTGCGGGCTGACTGGGAATCGCCTTCAATCCGGACTCGCCTGCCGGCCCGGAGCGTCCATCCTCCGGCACTCTCGTGACACAACCGGACGCTTTGAAATCGGCGGAGCCCCTGGTCTGGTTGCCGGGCCGCGGCATGGATGTCTGGGCGATGTTCCAGGCGTGCATCGCGGGAGATGTCGCCGCCGTCCGGTCCTTGCTCGACGGGGATCCGTCGCTCGTCCGCTGCCAGTACGCCTACCGGACGCCGCTCTACTTCGCCGTTCGCGAGAACCGCCCCGACATCGTGGCTCTCCTGTTCGAACGCGGGGCCGACCCGTTGGGACTGGCCGTTGACGACAGCCTGGTGGAGATCGCGAGCGACCGCGGCCACCGCGAACTCGAGGCGTATTTGAGGGCCGCCCTCGTGGCTCGATTCAGCGCGGGCGACGCGGGTGAACCCGTGGCGGCCGCCATCCGGGAACGGAATGCCGGGCGGGTCCGGGAGCTGTTGGATGCCGACCCCGACCGGATCCACGCGGGGGATGGAAGGTCCAATCAGCCGATCCATTGGGCCGTGATGACGCGGCAATTGGACATGATCGACCTTCTTTTGGAGCGTGGCGCGTCGATCGACGCCCGTCGGTCGGACGGGGCGCGCCCGATCCATCTGACGAACGGGGACGACCACTTCCGGGGTTGGAGGGACGTGCCGCCGACGGTGACGACGACTCCGGACGAGGTCTATCGGCACCTGGTGGATCGCGGGGCCGAGGTCGACCTTGGAATGGCGGCGGCCAAGGGAGATTTCGAACTGCTCTTCCGTCACGGCATGGATCCCAATGGGCGGGATTGGCTCGGTGTTTCGCCGCTTCATGGCTTCGCGCGAAAGGGCGACGTCGAGAACGCGGTTCTGTTTCTGGAACACGGCGCTGATTTGGACGCGCGCGATGGAGTGCTCCTTTCCACACCGCTTGGCTACGCCGCCAAGTTCGGGAGGATCCGGATGGTCGAATTCCTGCTGCGTCGGGGCGCTCGGATCCGACTTCCCGACGATCCGCCGTGGGCGACGCCATTGGCCTGGGCTGCGCGGCGCGGACACGTCCGCATCGCGGATCTGCTTCGGTTCCATACCCAATGGGGCGTCCTGCCGCGTGGTTTGTCCCTCGATCAGCACGAGTCTTTGGCGGCGGATTGGATCCAGGCCTGCGACCCGGGTGATTCGGGCGATCCGGAGGCGGCGCGCCGGCTCGCGGACCATTTCCAGATCGAGCGCGTTCCGACGCCGTCCGAACTGCGGGAGGAATTGAGGCGGCGCTTCCCGGGATTGGGCGATTCCGGGCCCCGGACCCTGGAGGATGGGCGGATGGTGGTCGCGGGAATGCACGGTTTCGGTGACTGGCGGGAATTGGAGCGGCACGTCGCGGAGTGCGACCGGGAACTCCAAAAGGTCGCGGTCTGGGAGGCCGTCGATCGGGCACTGGTCGCCGGCGACGCGGACGCGCTGGAAGGCCTTTTGTCGGAGGGGATGGAACGACTCCCCAAACGTCCCAAGGGCGCGTATCCCGGTTGCGCGCCGGTCCTCGATCCTGGGATGGGCGCGAAGGGACTCATCCTTCGCGAGCATCACTTCGCGCAGTGGGAGGAGTTTCTCGCGTTTCGGACGGATCGGAATCGTCCGTCGACGGAGGTCGCGGATTTCGAGGATGCGGTCGACGCGGTCGTGTCCGGTGATGTGGCGGCCTTGCGGCGACTGCTGGATGGGCGTCCCGAGTTGGCGCGCGCGCGTTCGCGGCGGCTCCACCGGGCGACGCTGCTGCACTATGTCGGGGCCAACGGGGTCGAGGGTTTTCGGCAGAGGACACCCGCGAACGCGGTGGAGATCGCGGAGTTATTGATCGGAGCGGGTTCGGAAGTCGAAGCCGTCGCCGGGATGTATGGCGGATCCACGACGCTGGGGCTTGTCGCGACGAGCATCCATCCGTGGATCGCGGGAGTTCAGTTGGATCTGATTCGGACGCTTCTGGATCACGGCGCGGTCATCGATCGTCCCCAGGGGGATGGTCGGGGATCTTCGATCGTGCTGGGATGCCTCGCCAATGGGCGGCGGGAGGCGTCCGAGTTCCTCGCATCCCGGGGGGCGGTCCTGGATTTTGAATCGGCCGCCGGGCTTGGATACCTTGACAAGGTTCGCGACGCCTTCGATGCCGAGGGCCGCCTGCATGCGGGGGTGTCGGACGATCAGTTGCAATCGGGCTTTCAGTGGGCGTGCGAGTACGGAAGGACGGATGTCGTGGATTTCCTGCTGACGCGTGGAGCCGGCGTCGGGCGCGTGCACCGCGGGCGAACGGGACTTCATTGGGCCGCCTACGGTGGGCACCCGGATATCGTGAGGCGATTGCTCGACCGGGGAGCGCCGGTGGACATCGGGGATGGGACGTGGGGGACGACGCCCTTGGGATGGGCGATGTACGGGTGGTTTCAACCTCCGGGCGGCGCGATCCTGGAGCGGTACCCGGAAGTCGTTTCCGAGTTGGTGCGGCGGGGAGGACAGGTTCAGCCCGAGTGGGTCGCCGACCCGCGGGTGCGTTCGAATCGAGCCATGGCGGTTGCCCTGTCGAAGGAGCGGTCCGCCTGATCCGGGCGGAGTTCGGGAAGCGGATGGCGGTTGCTGTGGCGGTGGCGTTGGCGGTCGGTCAGGCGAGGATTTCGTGGATCACGCGGGCCGGTTTGGCGTCGGTGAGCGAAAGTTCCCGACCGGCGCGGCGGTAGATGAGTTTACGGTGATCCAGGCCGAAGAGGTGGAGGAGGGTGGCGTGGTAGTCGTGGTGGGTGACGACATCCTTGACGGCCTTGTGGGACCACTCGTCGGTTTCGCCGAAGGTCATGCCGCCGCGGATGCCTCCGCCCGCGAGCCAGAGGGTGAACCCGTAGGTGTTGTGGTCGCGTCCGACGCGGTCCCGGCCGAGGTCGTTCTGCATGACGGGGAGACGACCCATTTCACCTCCCCAATGGACGAGCGTGCTTTCGAGCAGTCCGCGGGATTTGAGGTCGCGGATGAGGGCGGCGACGGGACGGTCGCTTCGACCGCAGACGTCGGGCAGGGCCTTGGTGATGCCGGAGTGGTGGTCCCAGCTCTGGCCGTTGTTGACGATCTGGACGAAGCGGACGCCGCGTTCGACGAGGCGGCGGGCGATCAGGCAGCGGGTCGCGTAGTCGCGGGTCCGGTCGTCGTCCACACCGTAGAGTCGGCGGGTGGCCACGGATTCGCTGGAAATGTCGATGGCTTCCTTGGCGGCAGTCTGCATTCGGGCGGCGAGTTCGAAGCTCGCAATGCGTGCGGCGAGGTCGAGTTCGGCGGGGTGACGGGAGGAGTGTTCCCGATTGGCTTCGCGAAGGAATTCGATCTGACGCTCCTGGGCGGCGCCGCGGAGGTGCTCGGCGGGATCGAGGTTGAGCAGGCGCGGTTCGCGGGGGCGAATGACCGTTCCCTGGTAGATCGAAGGGAGCCAGCCGGCGGACCAATTGTGATCCGCAAGAAGTGGCGACCCGCTGGGGTGGGTGAGGGTGACGAAAGCCGGGAGCTCCTGCGATTCGCAGCCCAGGCCAAAGCCGAGCCAGCTTCCGAGCACGGGGGCGCCGGCGGTGATGCGGCCGTTGGTGAGCGCGTACAACGACTGTCCGTGGTTGTTGACGCCGGTTTGCATCGATCGGATGACGCAGATGTCATCGACGACCTCCGCCAACCCGGGGAGGAGTTCGGAAAGGTCGGTGCCGGCCTGGCCGTATTTCTTGAAGGGCCAAAGGCTGGGTAGGATCCGGGCGCTGGCCTGCCCGGCGTTGTCATATTTGAGTTCGCCCGGGAATTTCTCGCCCTCGTGCTTCGCGAGGAGCGGCTTCGGATCGAACAGGTCCATCTGGCTTGGGCCGCCGATCATGAGAATCGAGATCATGGCGCGGGCGCGGGCCGGGTGATGACCGGATTTGGGCAGCAGATCGTAGTGGCGCTGTTCGAGTTCCGGCCGGGCGGGCGCGGCCAGAAGGCCTTCCTGCTGGAGCATCCAGGCGAGAGCTGTGGAACCCAGGCCGAACGTACCCGCTCCGAGGAAATGGCGGCGCGAGCACAAACCCGAGGGGAGGTGGGCGCGGGGGATCATGGTGGGTCAGTCCGTCAGTCAGTCCAGGTACAGGAATCGGTTCGAAGCCAGGAGGGCCTGGCAGAGGCTGGCGAGCGCCTGAAGGGAAGGATCGGCGTCGGTTGGTGGGGTTCCGGTCGCCGCGCCGGATTTCGCAGGTTCCTTGTCGCCCTTTTTGGCCATCCGTTGGCCGAGGGCGACGCGGAGGGTTTCGGTCTGCTCCGCGAGGTAGATGAGGCTTCGCCGCATCTCGTCCTCGGTCGGTTCCACGCCATGGACCAGGCGCCACAGGAGGTTGATCTGGGCGCGCAATCCGGGTGGCGACTCCCGCCGGAGCCTCTCCGCGACATCGTTGGCCCGGTCGAGGACGAACTGGTCGTTCAGGAACATGAGAGCCTGGGGGGCGACGGTGGAGACCGGCCGGACTTCGCAATTCGGATTGATCGCGGGAGCGTCGAACGGCTCGAGGATCCCAAGCGGCATCGAGCGCCGGACCTGGAGGTACACGCTGCGGCGGAGTTCGGAGCCGCCGAGGCCGGCCGCGCCCGTTGGATCGCCGTTGCCGTCCCGGTTCTGCGACCCCACGACGACCTGCCCCCGCCCGTCGAACGCGACGGGTACCGGAGGGCCATACATCTCGGTGTTGAGGCGCCCGGCAATCGCCAGAAGGCTGTCCCGCAGGCTTTCGGCGTCCAACCGGCGAAGACTGAATCGGCCGAGCAGCCGGTTGTCGGGGTCGGCGGCCATCGATTCCGCATTCACGGAACCCTGGCGGTAGGCGGCGCTCGTGACGATGAGTCGGTGGAGGGACTTCAGTTTCCAGCCGGAGGCCACGAATTCGTTGGCAAGCCAGTCGAGCAGTTCGGGGTGGGAGGGCCGTTCGCCCAGGGCGCCGAAATCGGCGAGGGTTGGGACCAGCCCGCGGCCGAAGTGGTGATGCCAGACCCGATTGACCAGAACGCGAGGGGTCAGCGGGTGGCGGCCGGATGTGAGACTTCGCGCGAAAGCGAGGCGGCGTCCGGTGGTGCGCAGGGCTCCGTTGGTGGCCGGAAAATCGGCCGAGGCCGGTTCCGGCAGCACGGAGAGTCCACCGGGCTGGATTTTCCCGCCGGGTTGGGCGGGGTCGCCGCGATGGAAAAGAAACGTGTCGACCGGGTTGCCGGGTTCCTCGGTGAGACAACGGACGCGGGGGTTGGAGGGCTTGGCGCCGCGGATTTCTTCCGCCCGTTTGCGGATCTCGGCGACTCTCTTGGCTCCCGGGGCATCGATCTCGCCGAGAATGATGTGATCCTGGAAGGTCGGGTGTTCGCGGAGGAGTTTTTTGTGGGCGTCGGTGCGCTGGGCGGCGGGAGTCCGCCGGGCCGCGATCACCGACTCCCGGAGGTCGACGGGGACTCGTTCCAACTGTTTCTGAACGAATTGTTCGATCAATTCGTCGTGGAGCGCCTGCGCTTCGCGGTCGATGCCGGCCGCCGCGTGATCGAAGCATTCCGCGATCTGCCGGTCCTCGCCGGTCATGAGCGAGACGAGGCGTTGATCCGGGTTCTTCCAGCGTTTCCAGTCGAAGGCGGGCTCGAAGACGGCCCGAAGGCGGTAGTAGTCGCTTTGTGGAATCGGATCGTAGCGATGGTCGTGGCATTGAGCGCACTGAACGGTCAGGCCGAGAAGCGACGAGGCGACGATCTGAAGGGTGTCGGCAACGACCTGGTTCCGTGCCAGGTCTGGATCGGGCGGATTGTCACCCGTCGGGTCGGGCGCCATCCGCAGGAAGCCGGTGGCGATGAGACGGTCGAGGTCTTCGCCAACGAGCGATCCGAACGGCGGCGAGACGAGTTCGTCGCCGGCCAATTGCTCGGTGATGAAGACATCCATGGGTTTGTCGTCGTTGAAGGATCGGATGACGTAATCACGATAGCGCCAGGCCCATTCCCGGACGGAATCCGCGTCGGAGCCGCCGTTGGAGTCGGCGTAGCCGGCGACATCGAGCCAGTGTCGCGCCCAGCGCTCACCGTAACGCGGGGAAGCGAGCAGGCGATCGACGACGTGTTCATGCGCCCCCGGCGATTCGTCGCGACAAAACGATTCCACCTCCTCCGGCGTGGGAGGAAGACCGGTCAGGTCGAACGTGACGCGTCGAATCCAGGTCGCGCGATCCGCGGGCGGCGCGAAGGTCAACCCGGAGGCCTCGAGGCGCTCCAACAGGAATGAATCCAGATCGGACCGGGCTGCGGCTTGATCCGCGGGTCGGGGAGGGGGAGGGGTCGTGGCCTGGATGGGTTGAAACGACCAGAACGCGCGTTCCTCCTCGGTGATGAAGAACTTCGGGACGGACTCGGGTTCCGGTCGGAGAGTCGGCGCTCCCGCGGCGATCCAGCGTTCGATCAGCGCGATCTGGGATTCGGTGAGTTTGGTGTCGCCGCGCGGCATGTCCCGGGAGACGACCATGTCCAGGAGCACGCTCTGATCCGGTTTGCCCGGGACGATGATCCGGCCGGAACTCGATTCTCCGAGCATGAAGCGTCGAAGACGGAGATCGACCTTGCCCTTGGGTTCGTCACCCTCACCGTGGCACTGGAAGCAGTGGGCTTTGAGGATCGGGCGGATGTCGCGTTCGAAGTGCGGCGCGGACTCGCTCGCGAAGCTGCCAGGGCCGAAGCTCGAAACCAGGATCGCTCCCAGAGCCCAAAGGAGGTTCCGAGACGTGCGATTCGGGCTTTTTGAAGGTTTTTCATGTGTCCCATAAGTCCCATGAGCCCGGTGCGACCTGGGAGACCTATGGGACTTATGGGACACATGAGACCCGCCCGAGGCGCTCATAAGCGTTTCGGTCCTACCACCACTGCCAGTCGATATCGACGGGACGGCTGATCCAGGACGGATCGTAGTTCGGCGGGAAATTGAAGAGCGCGACATGGCCGTCGCCGTACATCATGTTCCAGCCGCGTTTTCCCCGGTTGTTGTGCCAGATGCTCTTTTTCGCGTTGGCGCCATGGACCCGGCCGTCGCCGGAATCGCGCGATCCATGCCAGGGCCAGTCGCCCTGGATGATCTTGGTGGTGGGGCGACGCGCGATCTCGGACGTTGTGATCGGTTTGGCCTCGGCGGAAGCCTGGCCGGCCTTGGAATCGCCCGTGACGTGTTTCACGCCGAACCAGTCGAGGGCCCACATGGGCAAATAGGAGTTGCCCCAGGCATCGTAGCAGGTGGGCTTCGACTCGGCGGCCCAATAGCTGTCGCCCTTGTCGGACGGGCATTGAAAGGCCTGCGGCGCCTGGACGTAGGAGTTGAGGGGGCGGTTGGTCTCGCCTTGGGTGTCGTGAACGACGGAGCGCGAACCGTTCGTGCGGACCCGCCCGCCCACCGTGGCCCAATCGCCGTGAATCGGGAAATTCTCGCGGTTGTCGTCGGCGTACATGTGGTAGCCGAGGTAGATCTGCTTCTGATTGGCGACGCACTTGATCGCCTGCGCCTTGACCTTCGCCCGTGCCAGCGCGGGGAGCAGCATGCTCGCCAGGATTGCGATGATCGCGATCACGACGAGCAGTTCGATCAGGGTGAAGGCGGACCGGGCCGCCGGCGCCGGCCGACGTTCCGCGTGGAGGCGGGTGTGGAATGCCGGGCCGCGATGGAAGGGAGGGTGCATGGGACGGTTTCTCAACTGGGCTGATCTAGGCCACGCCGGGTTAGCAGATAGGCCATCAGGAGACAATCAAATCAGAAGCTGACTTGATCGGACAAATCAGTCCGACCCGCCGCGCGACGTCGGACCGTTCGGACTCGGGGTTGTGTCCTGCGTTCCTTCGGGTCGGTTGAATCAGGTCAGCTCGAGCCCGGATCCAGACCTTTGGGGGGCTGGAGGATCGTTGAAAGAAGCACGGCCTGCCGGATCGAACGCGGGCTGCGGAGGCTTTTCGCGAGGGCCAGGGCGGCCGGCGACGTCTTTGAGCTCAGCATCAGCGCGGTGGACGGCGCGGGTGCCGCGGCCATTCCCAGGGCGGGGTGAGGGTGGAGATAGTGCGTGACTCGATCGCGGAACTTGGCGGTGTGTTCGTGCGACGTCGCTTCGAAATCCGGATGGCCGTCAAAGCCCCTGCTTCGCGTCGCGGAAGGCGCGCTCGGGGCATTTCGTTGGAGCACCCCGGGGCCCGCCTTGTTCGTCGATGGCAGCGGCCGGGAAGGGGTGTTGTCCAAGGATTCCCAGGGAAAGGCCTCCGAGTCCTCTCCGATCCGGGGTGGGACCGCCGACGGCAACCGGGGCGGGGCGGCTTGGGGCGGCGGTTCCGGTGGCTTGCCGGGGTTCAAGAGACGACGGAGTTCCGCTTCGATGTCGAACTCGTCCGCCTCGGTGCTGTCCCTACGGCGGGCGTCCTGTGTCCGTCGCGTATCAAGCGCGGTCTCGGCGGGCATCTCCGTCGCGGGAGGTTGTGTTTCTTCGGTTGAACCGCCGGCCTTGGACCGCTTCTGAACCCACTGGACCAGGCCGGTGATAAGGAAGAAGAGGAGCGCGCCGATGATCTCGATCCAATCGCCGGCGGCGAACAGGAACGCGGTTTGAAGGCTGGAACCGTCCATGGGGTTCATCCGGATCGATCGTCAGGTCTTGGCCTGATCGGCGGCGCTGGGACCCGCTCCCGCGATCGACTCGCGCATCGAGCTGTCGGCCTGGATGTTCTTCATCCGGTAGTAGTCCATGACCCCCAGGTTGCCGGACCGGAACGCCTCCGCCATCGCGAGCGGGACTTGGGCCTCCGCTTCGACGACCCGGGCGCGCATTTCGGCGACGCGGGCGGTCATCTCCTGTTCGACGGCGACGGCCGCCGCGCGGCGGATTTCGGCGTGTGCCTGGGCGACGAGCTTGTTGGCTTCGGCCTGTTCGGCCTGAAGTTTGGCGCCGACGTTTTCGCCGACGTCGACATCGGCGATGTCGATGGAAAGGATTTCGAACGCGGTGTTGGCGTCGAGTGCTTTGTCGAGGACGGTCTTGGAGATTCGATCCGGATTTTCGAGGACTTCCTTGTAGGTGGCGCTGGAGCCGATCGTCGTGACGATACCTTCGCCGACGCGGGCGATGATGGTCTCCTCGGTGGCGCCGCCGACGAACCGGTCGAGGTTGGTCCGGACGGTGACGCGGGCCTTCACTTTCACGGCGATGCCGTCCTTGGCGACGGCATCGATCGTGGTCTTTCCCGGGGCGGGGCTGGGACAATCGATGACCTTGGGATTGACGGAAGTCTTGACGGCTTCGATCACGTTTTTGCCGGTGCCCTTGGTGGCGAGGTCGATGGCGCAGGCGCGGTCGAAATCGAGATGAATGCCGGCTTTGCGGGCGTTGATGAGGGACTGAACGACCATCTCGACATGGCCGCCCGCGAGGAAATGCGTGGAGAGATCGTCGATGGCGACTCCGCGTTCGTTTCCGGTTTCGTCGCGAACGACGAGACCGGATTTCACCGCGTTGATGCGGCAATCGACGACCATTCCGACCGGGACCTTGCGCAGGCGGAGCGAGATCAGTTCCATGAAGGCGACTGGGGCGCCGGAAGACCAGGCCCGGACCCAGATGGCGCCGAAGTTGAGGAGGACGATGAGAAGGACGAATCCGACGAGTCCTGTGAGTCCGAGAAGGGCCAGTCCAATGAATTGCCAGGGCATGGTTGTAAGGAGAACGGGGTGTTGGGTGGGTGAGGGTGACGGATGTTGGGAAGGCGGATTGGATTCGGGTTCGTTTCGAGGCGCTGGCCGGCTGTCGGGTCTGTCATGACCCGGTCTTTCGGACGACGACGCGCATTCCTTCGACGGCGACCACGCGGATGGGTGAACCGCGGACCACCATGGGGCCTTCCGTCACCACGTCAATCCGCCGTCCGCCAATGAGCGCCGCTCCGGAAGGCCGCAAAGCGGTCAGGGCGACACCTGTTTGGTCGAGGAGTTCGGGTTTCTCGGCTCCGATCTCGCCGACGGTGCCCTGGGAAACGAACCGCTGGCCGAAGGCACTTCCGGGAAAATAGCGGAGCCAGACAAAGAAACCGACGACCAGGGTGAACCCGGTGAGACCGAGCGCGGTGTTGCCTCCGACGGCGCCGAAGTCCCGGTAGGCGAGCAGCACTCCGGCACCCAGGCAGATCAGGCCGGCGATTCCGGACACGAGGCCGGGCAGGAACACTTCGAGCGTCAGGAGAAGGATTCCCGCCACAAGGAGTGCTGCGACCGCGGCCATGAAGGGAGCTTGTGCCGGGACGGCGCACAAAGCGAGATTTTGAAAGGGTAGGGGACGATGGGAGGGGATCCGCCGAAGGCTAACGCGGCGATGGGGGGCCTCAACGCTGAGCGCGGGAGACACGGAGTCCTTCCGACTCACCGGCGAGTTGGGCGCGGACTTCGGCGGCGCGGCGGGTGATGTAGGGCTTCAGGCGATTGCCGCCGCCACGCGGCGGCCGTTCGCTTCCATCGGCGGAAGCGTCGGGTTCGGCGAGGGCCCTCTCGAAGGCGTCGAATTGGTCCGACGGGTGTCCTTCCACCGCGGGGCGGATCGCCGCCGCGAGTTCGTCGATCCTTCGATGAAGGCGGTCGGGAACGAACGTCGACTCCAGGAGCCGGGTGAGTTCAGCCCGGTAGCGGGTTTGAAACTCAGGGACCGCGAAGACCCGCTCGAAGAAACGGTGCGACCCGACCCAGGGATGGAAGACGTCGGCGCGCACCCGCTGTTCGGCGGTCCCGATCATGTCGAACTGCCCCCAGGATTGGTCGAGGTCCCAGGGACTGAACCCGAAGCGGTCATTTCTCGGATCGATCCAGAGGAGGAAGTTCTGCCCGTTCGTGAAGATGCCGTCGTAGTTGGAGAGCAGGGTCTCGCAGGCGAGGAACCGGCACAGGTGCCCGAGGTCCACGAATTCGAACACCCGCCGCGCGAACTCATCGTCCTCGGCTCGGGTCACCAACCGGGCCAGTTCGATCAGGCGCCGCTGGTGTTTTTCCGAGACGTCGGTCTTCGGGTTGTAGACTGAATCATAGGCCTCCCAATCGTCGCCGAGGTCGGCGAAGAGATCGAGGGTGACGGGTTTGAAAAGGGCCCCGCCGGGCGCGTGGACGAACTCGGCCAGCCACGATTCACCGGGATCCTCGATCACGGCGTAGAGCCCGAGAAACCGTCGTTCCCAACGGCCCTCAATCGTCAGAAAAAGCCGGGTGTACGTCGTGCGGGGTGCGGGAACTCCGGCATCCCTGTAAAACTCATAGCCGAGGGCGTCCCGCACGAACGACGGATCCGCGGTCAGGTTGTGCAGGTTGATCTCCGCCTGCCCCGCGAAGGCGCGGGCGGGCTCTCGCTTGGCCAGATCGATCTTGAACGGCCGGCTGTACTGGGTCTTTGCGAAAATGAACGTGCCGTTGCCCTTGAAACGCGCGGCGACGTTGGTGAATTCGAGGGTGCCGAATTCGAACGTCGCGGTGGACCATGGCTGGGCGACTCCGAAGACCCCCGCGAGACCGGGACGCGGCGCCTTCGGGTTGTTCAGGATCGGCGTTCCGTCCTTCTTGATCCACCCGCGGAGTCGGGGAACGGATTCGGGCTGGATGGCCGCCCATTCCAGGGTGGTGAACCTGAGATGCGCCGACCAGACATTCGTCGCGACGAACAAATCGTCGGCACCGCGGATTCGGGTTGGATCCGGCTCCGGTCCGGTCGCGACGTACGGGACCCGCGGTTGCGTCGGGGGTTCGGTTCCCTGGGCCCATGGTTGGCGGGTGGTCAGGGAGAACACCCACTCCTGAAACCAGGACTTCTGGAGCATTCCGCCGAGGCTGACCGCCAAGACGACAAAACCGGTGACAGCGAGGGCTCCGGCCAGGACCGCCAGGACCAGGAGCCGCTGCCAAATCGGAACGCGTCGATGGAGGATGGGCGGATTCGTGGGGGCAATGTCACGGGATTGTGACGCCGGTGCAAGCCGGCTGTGGGCCAAGTGTCCCCCGGCGATTCGCATCCTCGGGGGCGAGCGCTGCGTCCGGGCGCGATCGCCGAACAGCGCTTCTCGTGGTCAGCCGGGATCGGCCGGGTCAACCGGGGGGATGATCACTGGGATTCTCCGATACCCTCGGTCGGGTAGCCGGGAATACCGTCGATGCTCACCCGATTCTTTTCCCTTCGATAGTCGGCGAGGCCCTCGACGCCTTTCTTGTCGGCCCAACGATCGAGGGCGTCGCGGTGACCGACGTGATCGAATCGAGGCACCGAATACCCGCAGGAATCGGAGATCCTGGTGACGGTCATCCGAAGGATGGCGCGCGCTCCGGGGTATTCCGGGAACCTTTGGAGAAGCGCTGTGAAATCCCGATCTCCAGGCAGGACCACTTCGCCCCGGCCGTGGAGCCTCAGGATTCGCGGCGGGCCTTCGAAGGCGCAGAACATGATCACGAGCCGACCGTTCTCACGAATGTGCGCGATGGTTTCGATACCGCTGCCGGTCAGGTCGAGGTAGGCGACCTCCCTGTCCCCGAGAACACGGAACGTGTCGGCGCCCTTGGGTGAGCAGTTCACGTGGCCGTCTTTCGAGAGGGGCGCGGTCGCCACGAAGAAGATCTTCTGTTGCGCGAGCCATTCGCGCAGTTCGCCGCTCAGTTCGGGGTGGGTTTTTCCCATGGGATGAATGGCCCGGGGGAAGAATCCATTTCGTCACCCGGAACGCGGGGATCCGGCCAGAAGTCTCCGGAAACCTCAATCCCGCTTCCAAGGCGTGTACCCGCCGGTTGGACACTCCAAGCTGGACGGCGGTCCGATCAACCCGCTTCACCGGGTCCGCGGATCTCCGGGGACCCGAGCGGCGCGTTATCGGGGATCGGCGTCATCGACATAATCTTTGACACTCATCTTGATCATGTAGTGGTCGGATAGAAATCTGTCGTGTTGTGCGAGATCGGACGAGCGAAGGACATATTGCCGGCTATATCGAAACTCGGGCCTGTTCGGCGCGACAAAGATCCGATCGAAAGGGGATTCACCAAAATCCTTGCTCCAGTATGTCGCGGCGTCGTTGTTGTTGAGGTCGGTGTACCCTCGGCTCACAAATTCCTCGATGGCGGGCTCGTCATTTTTGAGCACATTGGTGTCCCCGAGCATGACCAGGCTTGGATCGAATTCACCCTGGATGCCTCCGATCGCGTCGCAAAGAGTCTTGGCCTCCGCGGCTCTCACCTGGCGGTTCCGAGTCACCCCGCCGTAGTTGGATTTCATGTGCAACGGTACGACCGAGAGCGACCGCGTCTCCGGTTGCTCTTCCCACTCGCCGTTGGGTGCGCGCCTCCACGCCTTGATCGATGAAGTGAATTTCAGTAAATGCGGTTTGCGATCCCACAGGTTGAGGCCATCGACCGAATGCTGAACTTGAAGGGCCCGGACGTCGGTCAGGGTGAGGCGTTCGGTATTCCACATGACGGCGCAGAGTTGGGAACGATCGCCCGCGCTGCGATTGGGCAAAGCGAGATATTTCCACGGGGCATCCAGGTGTTCCTCCAGCAGATAGCAGACCACGTCGAGGTCGGAGTTTCGCCTTTCGCTGTGGGCTCGGCTGGCGATCACTGGCTGGCCTTCCGCGATGCGGACCTCTTCGTCCGATGGCGTGAGGTAGACTTCCTGAAGGGCTATCAAGTCGATGCCCGCCATCTCGATGTGGTCGGCCAGCGCGAACGCGCTTTGGCGGCGCGCGGCGCGTGGTTGACCCGAGAGATGCTCGATGTTCCAGCTGGCGATTTGAAGGTAACTCATTGTGGGTGTGGAATGATAGGTGAGTTGGAAATCCATCTCATCCTCAAATTACTCACTTCGGTTTCGATCGGGTGTCGATTGTGCGCGAAGAGAGTTCTCACTTCCCTCGCGACCTTAGTTGGGATGCTACCTACGCTGATTACTGGGCGTGAACGGTAGGGTCAAGCCTGAATCTGGCGAGGCGTCGCTTATTCTCTGGCGAATGTTGTCGGCAATACCCGCGAGATAGTCCAAGGCGGTTGAATCCAATCAGACCGAGATCGTAGGAAGGGGGGTGATTCGACCATGCGTCCATCGTCCCGCCGATCCGTTCGAGCGCCGCCAACAAGGAGACCATTGCTCGTCGTCCGCTGGCTGATCGCGGAGGGGTTGACGGAAGCTTGGCGGAGCCCAGTCAATCAGCCTGCTTTGGCTCGCGTAAGGATGGATTCCTCGATTCACGTGGCTCGGTGAAAGAACGTTTGAGCAATCGCTAGTCCCGGAGGACCGCGAGCGTTCGCAGAGTCGACGTGGACTCGGGCGGGCCAGACGCCATCGAGCTTCGCTGGCCTTCGCGAGCGGATTGCGCTGGGCTCCATCGCCCCTAGTTGGCGTATTCGGCGTGGCTCGGACGCTCGGAGCTTGAGTCTGCGAACGTAGCGACTGCGTGAGCCGTGGGCGCTCGAGCGGAGACCTGCTGAAACCCCAGTGGCGCATCCGCCTGGATTTGAACCAGGAACCTTCTGATCCGTAGTCAGATGCTCTAGCCAATTGAGCTACGGATGCTCCGTTTGGGCCCGCGATTAAACGGGAATCGTCGGATCCGGCGCAAGCGCGCATTTGGATTTTTCAGGAACCAACGCGCCGTCCCGGAACCGCAAGGGAACTGCCAAGGGCTCCCTGGGATCGGCGGCCGAAGGGGAAGGGATCGATGAGGATGATGACGATGACGATGATCCGGATGGGACGAAGTCCCCGGAATGTTGCGCCCCGGTCAGGTCCAGGGGCGGCCGGTCAGGCGGGAAGCGTGGGAACACCGGCCGCCGGCGAATTCTCCGTCGGCGACGGCGGCGACGAAGAGTCGGCGGAAACCGAAGGTTCTGCGGCGGGAATCCCACCGGATGGGTTGGACGATGGTGCCGCGGCGACCGCTTTTCCGCCGAGGATCTTGAACATCACGGCCCCGCACGTGGGGCACTTACCCTTGACCGCCTTCCGGCCATTCTTCATCTGCTCCTCGACCGCGTCCCCGATGGGGCGCTTCGCTTTGCACTTCACGCAGTAGCCTTCGATCATAAGCCGGTTCCAGGTGTCGGAGAAAAGCCTCCGCAACCGGGTCCGAGACCTTACGGAGGCCCAACTTTGAGCGTCAACCGGCAAAACCCCGCCTTTCGGAACCTCTCCTTATGAGGTTTTCGAATCCTTGAAATCACGTGGTGCGCGGGCAGCCGAAGATTCCCCGTGAAATCCGTTTCAGGCCGCCTCGGTGGCCTGCCGATAGGTGGAGATGACCCGTCGCAGGAGGCCCGGGGCTCCGGGAGATCCGTCGCCACGAGCGGGGAAATCCGACGTTTGACCTCGAGGGTTCAATCCGTGGTTACCCTCATCCGACACTCGTCTAAAGCTTTGCAGGGTAGTGAATTGAAAATGAAATGGGAAAAATGATCCAAAAAAGCGCTTGGAAAGGATTGCGCAATTTGCGTATAAGCGAACGCGCTTAGTCGGATTGTCTTATTTCAGGGAGTCCAAGGAGTGTGTATGAAGACCGATTTGATCCTATCCTCCAAGGGGTTGGCGGTACAGAGGCCCAACGGTTTCGGACTGCCGTCGCCGCAACAGTCTCAACGCACTCGATCGCCATCGATGGTCCTGGGGGGATTCCAAAACCGGTACCTTCTCGCGGTCGATCGGTTCCGGCGGCTCTCCCGTCGGGGAAGTTGGAGTGGTTCGCCGCGTTCCGGGTAGTATTGAGCCGGGAGAAGGTCGGCGACGGGGCGGGGATGTTGGGGGTGGCCCCGGAAGCGCTCTGGGACGGATTTCCGGTTGAACTCACGCCGTCGGGTGCTCAGGTTGGCACGCATTCCATGAGCCGATCCCCCGCGAGCTTGCCTGCTTCCCGAGAGGACACGACCGCGACCCGACCGACCGCGAGTCCTGAAGGGTGCGCCCTGACCGGGGTTTTCGATGGCTCGCCGCGGGGCAGCGAAGACCGGTCGCGAACGTGCCTTGCCATGCTGTCCTCAGGGATTTCGGGAGCATCATTCGGTCTGGCGTCGAGGCTGTGGGGAAGTGCGCGCCGGATGTGGGGCCTTTCCGGGCTGATGGTTGTGGGTCTTGTTTTTGTTTTGGCGAGCGAAGCCCACTCGGCACCGGTTTCCTACAGCCGGGATGTGAAGCCCATCCTTTCGGAGCACTGCTACGCCTGCCATGGTCCCGATGAGAAGACCCGCAAGGCGGGGCTCCGATTGGATTTGGAGGAGGACGCGGGGAGGATCCTGAAATCCGGGCATCGGGCCGTGGTGGGCGGGGATCCTGTGGCGAGCGTGCTCGTGGGGCGTGTGATGGAATCGGATCCCGACGAAATCATGCCGCCGCCGGACCTCAAGAAGCCGCTGAACCCGGCCAAGATTGCGACGTTGAAGCGTTGGATCGAGGAAGGGGCGCGGTTCGAGGGCCACTGGGCGTACCAGACCCCGAAACGTCCTGGGCTTCCGGAAGTGAAGGATGCCGGATGGCCACTGAACGAGATCGATCATTTCGTGCTGGCCCGTTTGGAGCAGGAAGGGATGAAGCCGACTGCTCCGGCACCCAAGGAACGATTGCTTCGACGGGTTTCCCTCGATCTGACGGGGCTTCCGCCGACGGTGGAGGAGTTGGACGCCTTCCTCGCTGATCCCGATGGCAAGGCCTACGAAAAGGTGGTGGACCGCCTTCTGGCGTCTCCCCATTACGGGGAACGGATGGCTCAGACCTGGCTCGATCTGGCGCGGTACGGCGAGACGCAGGGGTACCACCACGACCGGCACCGGGACCTCTGGCATTGGCGTGACTGGGTGATCGGCGCGTTCAATGACAACATGCCCTACGACCAGTTCACGACGGAACAGTTGGCGGGGGATCTCCTTCCGAACCCGACCCGCGATCAACGGGTGGCGACCGGGTTTCATCGGAACGAGATGACCACATCGGAAGGCGGGGCGCTGCCGGAGGAGTACTCGGTGAAGTACGTCGTCGGGCGCGTCGATACCACGGCCCGGGTGTGGCTGGGGACCTCGATGGCGTGCGCCGAGTGCCACGACCACAAGTACGACCCGATCACGCAGCGCGATTTCTACGGGCTCTTCGCCTTTTTCAATCAGGTTCCCGAAAACGGCTTGGATGCGGAGGAATTGAACCCGGTGCCGAAACTCACGCTGGAGTCGGAGGCGGATCGTCAGCGGTTCGCGCAACTCGACTCGGAGGCCCGGGCGATGGAGGTGGCCGCCCGCCTTGCGCTGGAAGCGCCGCAGAAGGACTGGGATGCTGCGCAGGCGAAGTGGGAAGCCCGGCAACGGGAGACGGAAAAGGACGGGTGGACCCCGCTTCACCTGGAGTCCGCGTCCGTGGTGGAAGCTTCACGGCTTGTGCAGGCGACGGACCAGACGATTGGGATCGAAGGTGGAACCTCCGGAAGGGACTACAGGCTCGACCTTCGGGCGGGGGAGGGGCCGTGGACGGGCCTGCGCCTCGAGATTCTGCCGACGGATGGCGGGACCGAGCGGACGAATGCGGCCGGCGGCGACCCAGGGTTTTTCGTGGCGCGGATCGAGGCGCTGGCGCGGGCCCGGCAACCATCCGAGGCGCGGGCCGCGGCTGGAACGCCGCGCCTGGGTTCGTGGCATCTCGCGGGACCGTTCCAGGCTGGAAGTGCCCGGGAGGCCTACGACAAGGCGTTCGGACCCGAATCCGCCACGGACACGTCCGGGACCTTTTTGGACGGCAAGGTGCGTTGGCGGGAGAAGCCCGATTGGAGCGGGGGCACCGTGGTGGAACTGAAGGGGGCGAATTCGGCGCACTACCTGTTCCGGACGATCACCGCCGACGCGGCGCAGGTCCGGATGGCGTACATGGGAAGCGCGGACGGGATCCAAGTGTGGCTGAACGGGCGTCGGATCTTCGATCGCCAAGGCGCACGCGTGGCGGCGCCGGACCAGGATACCGTCGGCCTCTGGCTGAGGCGCGGAGAGAATCAATTGATTCTCAAGATCAGCCAGGGAACGGACCTGGGGGGATGGGCTTTTCGGGTGGACGACGAGGTGCTCGTGGAGGTGCCGATCGAACTTGCGGCCGCCGCGGCGGACACGAACCCCGATGGGCGCTCGGTGAAGGGAGTCCTGGATGCGGATCCAACGACCGGCTGGGGAATTGGGGACTCGCGAGCCCACACGGCCTGGTTCAGGGCCCACGAGTCGTTCGGGTTCGCCGGTGGAACGGATTTTCGAATCCGAATGGAATCCGGCGCGGGCGGTTCCGCGGGCGTTCCGGCCCGGTTTCGTCTGTCGGCGACGCGGTCGCCGAACCTGGGGGAGTTTCTCGATCTCCCCGACGCCGTGCGGGCCGTGCTGATCGCGGATCCCCCGGCGGCGAGCGGGGAATCCAAGGCCCTTGTTCGGAGCCACTACCGTCGGAGCTTCGTCTCGGAGGTCCAGCAGGCGGAGAAGCTGCTCACGGCGAAGCGCAAGGAGCGGGATGATTTTCGACGGGGCTGGCCTTCGACGATGGTCATGCAGGATCGGGACAAGCCAAGGGACACCTTTGTGCTCGTCCGTGGGCAGTACAACAACCGGGGCGAGCCGGTGACGATGGGCGTGCCGGAGAAGCTGCATCCCTGGAACGAGGAGTTTCCGAAGAACCGGTTGGGCCTCGCCCGGTGGCTGCTGGATCCGGCGCATCCGCTGACGGCCCGGGTCGCGGTGAACCAATTCTGGCAGCGGTATTTCGGGACCGGGATCGTGAAGACGGCGGAGGAGTTCGGCTCCCAGGGTGAATGGCCGAGCCACCCGGCCCTTCTTGACTGGCTGGCGACGGAGTTCATCGCGTCGGGATGGAACATCAAGGCGCTTCAGCGGCGGATCGTGCTTTCGGCGACCTATCGGCAGGACTCGACCGTGAGCCGGGAGGCTTTGGAGAAGGATCCCGAGAACCGTCTATTCACGCGCGGTCCGAGATTCCGGGTCGACGCCGAGGGGATCCGGGACATCGCGATGTCGGTGAGCGGCCTGCTGGAACCGAAGGTTGGCGGACCAAGCGTCTTCCCGTACCAGCCGCCTGGCTTGTGGGGACAAGTCTCGTTCGAGGGAACCCGTGACTACGTCCAGAGCACGGGCCGGGACAACTATCGCCGAGGTCTGTACACCTACTGGCGGCGGTCGATTCCGTACGCTTCGTTCATGATCTTCGACGCTCCGACGCGCGAAACCTGCACGGTGCGGCGTCCGCGCACGAACACGCCGTTGCAGGCGTTGAACCTGATGAACGACCCGGTGTACGTGGAGGCGGCGCGGGCGCTGGGAATGCGGGTGATGACGCGCGGGGGCGACACGATCGACTCCCGGATCAGCTACGCGTTCCGGGTCTGCCTTGGGCGGAATCCGTCCCAACGCGAGCGCGACGTCCTCCGGGGCGCGTTCGAACGCGAAATGCGGCGCTACGCGGAGGATCGGGAATCCGCGAACCGCCTCATCCATGTGGGAAGCTCCCCGCCGCCCGTGGACGTGGACATCGCGGAACTGGCGGCTTGGACGGTGGTGGGGAGCACACTCCTCAATCTCGACGAAACGATCACAAAGGGCTGAACGCTGCGGGATGTCCGCAAGAACGATACCCGATTCCTTTCCAGCCGGCCCACACAACGCCAACCCTACTTCCAGGCTCGCATGTCGCTCGAATCCCGAATCCAAACCGCCCTCTCGCGGCGGGCTTTTTTCCGACGTGGCTCGATCAGTCTCGGCTCCATGGCTCTGGCCTCCCTGATGGGACGAGGCGGATCGCCGAACGCCGGGGCCGCGACCGCGGTAGATCGTGGTGTCCCGGGGGTCCTGACTTCGTTGCACCACCCGCCGAAGGCGAAACGGGTGATCTACCTCTTCCAGTCGGGAGCACCGTCCCATCTCGACCTCTTCGACTACAAACCGAAGCTCCGCGAAATGAGCGGGGTCGACCTGCCGGATTCCGTGAGGAAAGGACAGCGGATCACAGGCATGACGAGCGGTCAGAAGAACCTGTTCTGCGTCGGATCGGCGTTCGATTTCCGCAGGCACGGCCAGTGCGGGCTCGAGATTTCGGATGCGCTGCCGCACCTCGGCAAGGTGGTCGATGACATCGCCCTCCTACGGGCCGTTCACACGGATCCGATCAACCACGATCCCGCGGTGACGTACCTCTTCAGCGGTCACCAGCAGCCCGGGCGTCCGACCCTCGGCGCGTGGGCGAGCTACGGTCTCGGCAGTGAGAACAGCAACCTTCCGGCATTCATCGTCCTTCTCTCCGGCCGTGGCGGTCAGTCGCTGCAGTCCCGCTACTGGGGCAGCGGATTCCTGCCGAGCAGCCACCAGGGCGTTCAGTTCCGGGGCGTCGGCGATCCGGTCCTGTTCTTTTCGAATCCGCCGGGCATGGGCGAAGCCGCACGCCGGGAAATGCTCGACGACGTCCAGGCCCTCAACCGGTTTCAGCTGGAACGGGTCGGGGATCCGGAGATCGCGACGCGGATCGAGCAGTACGAGATGGCGTTCAGGATGCAGACGAGCGTCCCGGAACTCATGGATCTCTCCAAGGAATCGGCGGAAACGCTAAGTCTCTACGGGGCGAAACCCGGCGAGGCGTCCTTCGCCAACAACTGCCTTCTGGCGCGGCGCCTGGTGGAAAGGGGCGTGCGCTTCGTGAAGCTGATCCACCGCGATTGGGATCACCATGGCGGGTTGCCCGACGGCATCCGGAACCAGGCCAAGCTCACCGACCAACCCAGTGCCGCGCTCATTCAGGACTTGAAGCAGCGCGGATTGCTCGACGACACCCTTGTCGTCTGGGGCGGTGAGTTCGGTCGCACCAGCTACTGCCAGGGCGCGCTTCGCAAGGAAAGTTTCGGGCGCGATCATCATCCTCGGTGCTACTCCCTCTGGCTCGCCGGTGGAGGCATCCGGGGCGGAGTCGCCCACGGGCAAACCGACGAATTCGGTTACAACATTGTCGATGGCGCGGTTCACATCCACGACCTCCACGCCACGATCCTCCATTGTCTGGGCGTGGACCACGAACGGCTCACCTACCGGTTCCTCGGACGCGATTTCAGGCTGACCGATATCGCGGGCAAAGTGGTCCGCGAGATCCTCGCGTGACGCCGGCGGAGAGGGACTCCTCTCTGATGACCCGGGATTCTCACACGGAGGCACGGAGGCACGGAGGCGCGGAGCAAGCGGAGCGATTCTCTTCCCCGCAGTGCCTGTGCGCCGGTTCCTCGACATTTCCGTTGGGTGATCGACTCAACCGATTCACACCTGGGGCCTAGGTCGCTCCTAGCGGAGCTTTAGATCCAGAATAGGCCGCGCGCCTATAGACAGGTCGGCCCTACGGGCCTTGGATTGCCGACTTTTCCGTTGAACGGGCCTGCCTTTCGGCAATCCTGGCTAAAGCCCCGTCAGGGGCGACCCGTCTCTAGCAGGGCGATACCAAAACTCCCCCCAAGCTCCGTAGGAGCGGCCCGGTCCGACGGCGTCTCACGCTGATACCCAGCGAGCTCGCCCCATCCACTGAAATCGTCGAGGAACCTCTGCGCCTCCGAGGGATGCCCCTCCGGGTTCAGGGTCCCAAGACGTGTCCGAAACTCGGAAGAGTTCGCTCCTTCAACGACCGATTGACGCGAGAAAATCGCGCAGGGCCCCGGTCACGAGTTCCGGTTCGACGGTGGGCTGGTCATTGTGATCCCCGCGGATCTCCTTCAGGGATTTCGGTTCCCGGGCGGCCGCGAAGTTGCGTTCGGCATGGCGGAAGGGGATCAGCGTATCCTCGCGGCTGTGCAGGATCAGCACGGGGACCTGGATTCGCGGCAGCTTGGCGATGTTGTCGTAGTGATACCGGGCGATCGTGCGAACGGGAAGGAACGGGAACAATTCGGACCCGAGGTCGAGGAGGCTGGTGAAGGTGCTCTGAAGGACGAGTCCGCGGAGATCGGGATGGCGAAGCGCCAGTTCGGTGGCGATGCCACCTCCCAGGCTTTCGCCAAAGGCGACGACCTGGGATGGGGCGAATCCGCGTTGCTGAAGCCATTCGAGAGCGGCCTCGGCATCGAGGTAGGTGCCCGTTTCGTTGGGCCGGCCTTCGCTTCGCCCGTACCCGCGGTAGTCGTAGGCGAGGACGTTGACCCCGAGTTCCAGGAGCAGCGAGTAGGTGGGCAAGCGGTGGCTGATGTTGCCGCCGTTGCCGTGGCTGATCAGGACCGCGAGGTCGCGATGGGGCGCGTTGGTCGCCGCCGGGAAGTACCACGCGCTCAAGTCCACGTCGTCGCGCGTCCTGAACCTCACGTCCTCGTGGGGCCGTCCCAGCGTCTCGCCGGTGTTCCACCAGTCGGCCGTGGGATGGTAGACGTTCGCGTGTTCGAACCAGCGCAGGAACAGGAACAGCACGGTGGGAAGACCCACTAGAAGGAGCAACCAATTCATCGTGCGTCGGCGGAATCCTCGGGCCGCTCGTTTCATGTTCATGTCACGGGCGGGGATCCAGTGAAAGGCGCCCGCCTTGCTCCATGACGCGGTGAGGCTGATCCAGGGACCGGCAGGCCTCGACGAATTCGTCCGGACTCGCGGTGTTGAATTCAAACATGTCGTAGTGGCACGGCACCACGACGCGCGCGGCCACGTCGTGGGCGAGGCGCGCGGCTTCGGTGCCGTTGAGATTGCCGGCCACCCGGCGTTCCGGCGCCCGTCCATTGATGGGGAGGAGGGCGAGGTCGATCGGACGGGCCCGGAGAATCGCCTCCAGTCCGTCGAACAGGACCGTGTCGCCGCTGTGGTAGATCCGGAACGGACCCACGTGCAGAAGGAATCCGAGATAAATCAATCGCCCGGACGCATCCCGATCGAGCGCCTCGTGGGCCGCGGGAATGGGTGCCAGACGAAAAGGCGTGCCGGGAACGGCCCGCGGTTCCGGGATCGTTCGCGCGGCGAGAGCCTCCTCCGGGACGTCGAGACCCAGGATCCGATCGTCCGAAAGGCCGCTTCGCTCGCGGACCGTGGAGCGATTGGCTTCAGGACAAAAGGCCACCAGACCGGGATTTGCCTGAAGCAGAGGCTTCAGTGTCTCGGGATCGAGGTGATCGGTGTGATTGTGCGACGAAGTGACGGCCGCCACGAAGTCGAGCCGCGCCGGATCGACAACCCGACCGGTGACGCGGACGTGCGGCTTGTCGGTGCCCGCGTATTTGCGGGTCAGGGAGTCGGAAAGGTACGGATCCAGGAGCAGGAAGGAGCCATCGTACGCGACGAGAAACCCACTCTGTCCAAGCCACCAGACGTGGAGTTGGTGTCGGGTTGAATCGGTGGAACCCGGAGCCGTCGCCTGGCGAACCCGGTTCACGTCCGCCAGAAAGGCTTTGTCCGCGAGGAATGGGGTTTTCATGGCCTACCAGACTCAGGCGCGTTCCTCGTCGGGCGTCCGTTGAGCGTTTTCGCGAGCTGGACGCGAACCGACTTGACCAACGCGGCTTGATGGACCAGCGGCCCGAACGGTTCGAAACGTCGTCATGCGCCGCGACGGTAGCGGAGGGGCGCCCGCCGGAAAACGGGAACTTCTCTCCGCCAACCCGCTGGAGATGCCGCAGGGGCGGCGCGCTCAGCGCAACCAACCCGGGGACTTGTTCGATTCATCGGTCCGATCGGGTCTCCCGGCCAGCTTTCGTCCGCCGACCGCGGTCCGTCCCGGGGATTGCATTGGGGAATTGGGCGGGAGCAGGATGCCGACAGCGGGCCGGACCCAATGCAGGACGAGGCTTCATCTTCACCTTTTTCGTCGAAACCTTCGGCGGCCGAACGGAGTGGAGGATCGGCGATGTTGCGCGACACGAGCTACGTGAACGCGATGTCGCACTTCTACCGGGGCGAACTGGGTCGGATCATGATCTGGCGGCAGCGGTTGGATGTGACGACCACCTGGGCCATCACCGCGACCAGCACCATTTTCACGGTGGCGTTTTCGTTGAGGGACGTGCCGCACATCATCTTCTTTTTCAACCTCGCCATCGTGAGCGTGATGCTCTGGATCGAGGCGCGGCGATACCGGTTTTACGACGCCTTCCATGCCCGGGTTCGAATGCTCGAGGCCCACTTCCTGGTCCCGATGGTGATGGGCCGGCCCGAGACCCTGGAAGGCGACTGGCGCAAACTGGTCGCCGAGGATCTGTTGATCCCGGCGTTCAAGATCGGAGTCCTCGAGGCGGTGGGTTGGCGCCTCCGGCAGAACTACATGTTCATCTACCTCATCATCCTGGGGGCCTGGCTGGCGAAGGTGTTCGTCCACGCGCGGGCCTCCATCGATTCCCCGGCCGCCCTCTACCGCGCGCTGGCGGTGGGTCAGATCCCGAGTTGGCTGATCGCGATCGTGATGCTGGGCGTCTTTCTGGGGACTTTGTCGACGGTGGCGATCGTGGCTCGGAAGTTCGCGGGCGAGATCAACGAGTTCGGCGCCACCGCACGAAGCCGATGGCGGATCTGAGCAAGGGAAGGGGAGCGATCAACGGCGTCCCGGGGAGTTCGATCCAGTGGACCATGCACTCCGACCCCGGCGGCACCGTGCAATCCCGAGATCCCGCCCCCAAGCGCTGGCTCATCAGGCTTTGGGTGGCTGGGTGCCCGTCCTTTGAGTCGGAACCTTGCGCAGTTCATACCGGCTCCCACCCGCTTCAAAGACGTTCGCCGAATCGTCGGCGTCGTCAGCGAGCGGAACCAAGGTCAATGTTCCGCCCTCGAGCTTGAAGGCGGCCCGGACAATCTGCCCGATGCTGTTGGTCGGGGGCGAACTGTTCCTGATGGTGGCGTTGAGCTCCCGCGGGTCCTTGCCGGCACGGAATGTCACCGTCGTGTCGAACCAGAAATTGGTGTCCCGATGAAAATGGAGCGAATTGCCGTTGATGGTGATGATGATCTTCTGTCGTGCGGCGTCACCCACTTCGACTCCCTCCCATTTTCCCTGAAGCATCAGAAGGTCGACGACTTTGGCGGGACCTGGGGCGTCTAGCGCGCTGGCCGCCTGCGGGTCGCCCGCATTTCCGAGGCAGGACGCGCCGATACAAACGATGCTGACAAGGTGTCGAAGCGGTTTCACGGCCCAAGCATCCGGCAGCCAACGAATCAGGATGTCAGGAATCTGTAAATCGATTGTAAATCCTTCGTTTTGCACACCTGCCTTGGTTTGGATTCTCAAACCCGTCCGGCGAACGAGGCGGCCGCGGACCTCGCCTACCGTGCGATGCGGGAGGCGGTCCAGGCTCAAGACTGGGAGAAGGCGTAGAAGGTCGAGATCGTCTCGGAAGGATCAGATTTCAGGAAGGCTTTGGAAGCAACCTTGTCCAGTTACCAGGAAAACAGACTCCGGGCGTGGGAGTGGTCCGTTGCGGGTCCGCCGTGAGCCCAAGGAGGGCTATTCCTGAAAGTCATGTCGTGGGCGGCTCTGAGCTCGCCTGCGCGTCACGGACAAGTTTGTGCCAGGAGCGCTTGCCGCATTGGGGGCACTTGATGAAGGAGGCGGTCCGTGACCGGCTGGCCTTCCAACGGATACCGCCCAACTCCCAGATGGACTGCGCGAAACCGCACGAACATCGCATCATCCACGAGCGTGAGTCTGCTTCCATGCTTTCTGCCCATCTGCGAGGCAGAACGCGAACGAGAAACGTTTGAAGAAATGACATAAGCGTGGTGCGCCGCTCAACGTTGCGGCTCATCGAGCGCCGGCCGCAGGCTCAATGTCGGAAGCGGGTGCTGACCGGCCGTTCGATGCAGCGCTCTGGTTGAACCAAGCCGCTTCGCGGCGATGCGGGGGCGACGCGGGCTTCTTCGAGGATTCGCCGCCGCTTGAGCCTGATCTCATGGGTGGAGTGTATAGACTCGGTCGCGCATGAAAAGCGCCATTCCATACTCGACCGCCATCCCACCATCCATCCCAAGCACCGCAGCAACGCTGCAGCGCTTCGACGCGACACAACGAAGGAGTCCGTCATATCCACGAACACCTCAAGGTCGATCCCCCCCTTCTCACCGAGGCCCAGCTCCGTGACGACTTTTTCTTCGTCAAACTCCAGAAGCACTGGAAGCCCAGATCGATTCGGAAGGCTCTCGCCGCCGCGCGCCAGTTCCTTGTTCGGATGAGCCGATGACCCACTGGAAACATCGAGGAACCCGGCAGACCGGTGGCCGCGGCGCGGAAGGCGTCTTGTTGCCGGCTACTCTCCATCATCCCTTCGGGATGGAGCAAGTCCCCTCCCGAACGCGCGTTCGACCGGGGCCCCGGTGAAATTACAAGTGCCCTAGAGGCATTCCCTTCGACTCACTCTTCGTCACCCCGGGCTTGTTCAACCAAGGGCGTCGTTGCTGGCTCCGCTTCGCTCCGCAGCAACACACCCTTTATTGTTGGGCCGTTCATGTGTGTGGAAAGCGCTCATGTAACCGGAAGAACTGATAACCGAGACCGCCCAGAAGGGAAACAACCTCGATGACAAAAACTACGCGGGCAATGCGCTCTGGCACAAATGCGCCCACAGCGGCATTGAGTGCGGCGAGCGGAAGAAAGAAACGGAGATGACCGAGTCCCTCACCAAGCAATGCGATGCAGGAAAGCGTGAGACACCCGCCGAGTGCGAGCATCGCTGTTCGAGCTGGCGTCTTCTCAATGCGCTCTCGGAGTGTCATGGCGTGCGAAGCGGCCTAACGCCTGCGTCTGCGACGGCGGGGACAGGGTAAGCGCTGCAACCTGGGCTCAATCGCCGTTCGCAGGACGCAATGGTTGAACTAAGCCGCTGCGCGGCGATGCGGTGGTGAAACGGGCTTCTTCGATGAGCTGTTGTGGCCGGGTGACGGCACGTTCGGAGTATTTACGATGGCGGTGCATGAAAAATGCCAATCCATACTCCATTCATCCCAAGCATCTCCAGAACGCCATGGCGCTGGGACGCGCCAAGACCCAGGATCCGACCGGGACGCCTGTGCCGCCACCAGCGGCCTCCACCATCCGAACCACTCCCAGGGATTTCGTCAACCCCGTCGATTACCGGCATCCCTTCGAGTCGATGGACCG
>JBFWOK010000035.1:0-45427 GCA_050250555.1 Limisphaerales bacterium | reverse complement strand
CCTTCGTCCCGCCAGCCCCCACCTCAAGGCGCTCCTCGCGCTGTTCGCCCTCCTGCCCCTGAAGACCATCCTCACCCATTGGTCCGTCAACGAGCAGCGCGGCCATCTCTTCGGCTACTGGTTCGGACACGACATGTTCACCCCGCCCTTCCAGGGCTCCGATGGGAAGCCGCTCTATCCCGAGATGACCCGCAACGCCATCCTCTTCGGGGGAACCGATCCGGGCCGCTTCAATCCGACCTACATGATCTTCTGCGAGAGCTTCATCCCCGCCCGCTGCAAGCCCAACGACCCCGACTTCGACCGGCGCGACGTGAATCTCATCACCCAGAACGCCCTCGCCGACGGCACCTACCTCAACTACATCCGCGCCCATTACAACCGCAGCGCCCAGATCCAGTACGACACCCCGTTCTTCCAGGAGATGCTGCGCAGCCAAAAGGAACGCGAAAAGGCCCTCTACACCAACGGCCTCGCCCGCGCCGTCGCGCCGCTCGACCGCCTCCTCCAGGGCTTCGGTGATGCCGTCGAAAAACAGCGCCGCGCCGGAACGTCCTGGTTCGAGCCCGACCACTTCCCGGAGCTCGCCCAACTGATCGAGAAGCTCAAGCCCGGCCCCGCCCAGGATGCCTACTCGAAGCATCTCTTCGATCACCTCCAGCCCGGCACCCGGGAACGGATCACGTCCGGGGACTCCGGGCGCGGCACGGCGCGGGCCCTCGCCAAAGACCTCAACCGCCTGCTCGATGAGGAGTTCGAAGCGCGCCTCGCGCTTCAGAAGGAGCTCGACGCAATTCGGGCCGCCACCGCCGACCCCGTGGCCAGGGATCAGCGCATCGGCGAAAAAAGGGCCGCCTACCAGACCGCCGAACACCACCTCTACCGCGCCGACCTCGTCAAACGACTGCCGCTTTCCGCCGAGGTCACCCACATGATCGGCCAGGATGTCCCCACCGCGTCCCGCATCCGCATGGGTCGCCGGATCCTCGAGGAGGCCTACCCCGGGCTCATCACCCGCAGCCTCGGTGGCGTGTATCCCGAGATCGAAATCCACACCCCGACCCCCGAGGAATCCGCGCGCTGCTACAACGAATACATGCAGGACGCCTTTCAACGGAAACAGGTCGGACAACTCAAGCAGGGCGAGGACGTCCGGGAGGAAGGCGGCCGCGTGACCGTCAACGGACAGACGGCGGTGATGTCGATCAACGCCCTCCTCTGCCGCATCATCTTCGACCGGAATCCGGACCACGAATTCTTCATCGAGGAGAGTTTCCCCCTCGACTGGATGTATCCCTACCTGACGCCGTACGGGATCATCATGAAGCTCAATCGCAATCCCATCGAAACCCTCGACGAGGAAACCCTCCAGCGGGACCACGAATTCTGGACGCAGTATTCCGAGCGCCTGGTCGGCAACTGGATCACCGACGACACTTCCGTGAAGGAAATCTGCGATTTCGTGACCAAGGTCTACATCGAACGCGACCTCCGCGGATTCAAGGGCGACCGGAAATTCATCCGCGACGACAACGCCCAGAAGGCCTTTTCCAAGCTTCGGAGCAGCATCGGCGGGATTTATTACCACCGGGTCAACAACTCGAAGACCGCGGCCGCCCAGCAGCGCATGATCCGCGAGGCGGATTTCGCGTTCCGCCAGGCTTTCGCCTACTGCCCGTACAGTCCCGAGGCCGTCTTCCGTTACGCCCAGTTGCTCGCCCAGGTCGGACGCTTCGACGACGCGCTCCTCGTCGCGACAACCGCCCTGCGGCTCGATCCGTTCAACAGTTCGGTCGTGTCGCTCGTCGAGCAGCTGAAGGTCATGAAGAAGAGCGCCCCGCAATACGCGGCCGCGCGCCAGCAGTTCCAGAAGCAGGAGGAGGAGTACCGGACCAATCCCGGGAACATCGCCAACGCCATCGCCCTCGCCCAGGCCTACGTCGACAACCAGATGGTGTCCCAGGCGACCCAGGTCTTCACCCACGTCATCACCTCCCTCGAACCGGCCTGGGAGAGCGCGCCGACCAACGCGGCCGCCGGCGCCTACCTCGCCGCCGCCTACATGCAGGTCCGACAGCCCATCCGCGCCAAGATGGTCTTCGACAAGCTGATCGAACTTCCGGACGTCGAAACCGGCACGCTCCTGATCGCGGCCCAGACCTACGCCCAGCTGAACGACGGAGCCCACCTTGAAACCACCCTCGCCCGCCTCGTCGAACGCGCTCCCGACAGCCCCGAAGCCTGGTACGACTACGCCGGCGTCCTCGCGACGCTCAAGAAACCCGCCGAAGCCATCAAGGCCCTCACCCGGGCCCTGCAAATCAGCGACGCCCGTAAAGCCCAGGATCCAACCGCCAAGGACCTCCGGTCCATCGTCCCGGGCGACGCGCGGATGAACTCGCTCCGGAACCTTCCAGAATGGCGCGGGCTCAACCTCTGAGGCGCCTCCCTCACCTCAACCCCCGAAATCCGGCAGCCCCTCCGGCCAGGTGTCCACCGGCTCGTACCCGAGCAGTTCCTTCGCTTCGGTCATGTCGAACGGCGGGGTGCGCTTGGCCCGACCGGACCCGTAGACGACGAGGTGGCGGACCGTCTCGGGAGCCTCCACGGCGCAGGCGAAGAACCGCCCCGCATCCCCCGGACTCAGGTAGACCTCCTGGGCCCACGCCTCGGCCTCGATCTCGGCCACCTGCCCGCGATCGCGCGGACACCACCCCAGACGGGCCGAGATCACACTGATTCCGTGCGTCTCCGAAAAGCCCCGCCCGATCGATTCCAGGAACATCTTCCCCGCCGCGTACCAGGAGCGCGGGCTCGTGGGATCCGAAGGACGCACCGGAATCCGCCCGCCCCGCTGCTGCCACCAGTTCACCTGGCCGCTGCTCGCCAGCACAAAGCGTCCAATACCCGCCAACCGAGCGCTCTCCATCACGTGATAGACGCCGACGATGTTGTTCGGCAGTAGTTCGGTCAGAAAATCCGCGTCGTCCGGCGTGGCCGCCAGATGCACCAGCACGTCCATCCCGGCCGTCGCGCGATCCACGGCCGCGCGGTCCGTGATCGAACCCACGACCGCATCATCCACCTCACCCGGCGAACATCGGTCGAAACCCCGGACCCAGTGGTTCCGCCGGCGAAGCTCGGCCACCACGGCCCGACCAATCCGGCCCGCCGACCCCGTCACGAGGACTTTCGACATGATACGGCGGATGCTTCGGTGCTCCCGTTGCGCCAATCAACCGCGAAAACAGAACCCAAGGGATCACCACGGCATCCATCCCATGGCGGGCCGTCTTCGCGTGCCGGGTAACTCGGTTTCATTCAATCGCACCTCACGGGTGCTTCCGTCCTCTCGAAGCCCGCGAGCGAGGACCGAAATCCCCCTCCTGGAAATGCCGACCCTTGACTATGGAAGGCGGCTCGTGGTGGTGTGTCCAACATCATCCCAGCCAACGGAGTTTCTCCGTTCCAAACCCAATCCACGGTGAGGCGGTGGATCGGAAGGCCACGTGACAACCTGCCGCGGCCCGCCGGGTCAAACCGCCCTGGACGGGACACCGCCAGACCGGACGGCAGGGACGATCCGGGAGAAACGAACTCCAGACTCCGTCTGGCCCCCGCCCGCTTGATGCCATGCCTTCCCCCACCCATGACAACCCGTCCCGCTACCGGCGGGTGAAACAGATCCTCGACCAGGCGGCCGGATCCTCGCAGGCCAACTACCAAGGCTTCGGCCGCTTCTGGCACCTTCCGCTCCCCCAACTCCTGGAACTCACCGTCTACGGGGTCCGCATGATTGCTCCCGCGGCCCGTGGAGCCTCCCCCGTCACAGCCGCGCCGCCGTCCGTATCGTCGCCGGCGTCCCCTCCCGTCGGCGGCTGCTGTCACGCGCCGAAAGCCCCCAGTCCGCCGTCGCCACCCCCGGCCGCGCAGCCCAACGTCGATTCATCGACCCACTGCCTGCCGTCCATCCCCGGACGGGGCGCCGCGTCGGGATTGGTCCGGGGTCTCAAGGGGGAGCCGCCTTTCGACGGAACCCAGTTTCCGCGCCTGCCCTGGGGAGGCCAACCCGTCTCCGCCGGCGACATCCGATTCATCGAAAGCTGGATTGACGACGGTTGCCCCGATTCCGCCGATTCCGCCGATTCGCACGGCGCGACCGGGGTCGAGTGCGGCGACGACTCACTCGCGGCGCTGCACCGCGGCGACGCCGAACACCCGCCATCCGGCGGTGTCGTCAACGCGTTCCATGACCAGGGTGGAACCCTCAAGATCCGCAAGAACGTGGAATGGCTTTCGGTCGAGGAGTTGGACCGCTTCCGGAAGGCGGTTCAAAGGATGAAGAGCCTCGATGCCTACGCGCAGGACGAGCGTTCGTTCGGATTTTGGGGGCGCCTTCACGGCAACCTTTGCCAGCACGGGTGGGAGGAGTTCCTGACCTGGCATCGCGCCTACCTCTACTCCTTCGAACAGCAACTCCAGGACATCGACCCCACCGTGACCCTGCCCTATTGGGATTGGACCCTGTACGATCAGGACTGGCAGGTGAAGGAGGTCGACAGCGGAAGCATTCCCAAAGCCTACGAATGCTGGCTCGACGGCGCCGCGATCGACGCGCTCGCGGGGCGGATTCCCGGCGACTGGGTCGACAAGCTCCGTTCGGTCACGGACCAGACCTTCGGTTCGGCCAACCGTCTGTTCCGCGCCGCGGGCCTCCCCTACGCCTCGCTCCTCGATCCCACCACTCTGAAGCCGGTGCCGGACGGGTCCCCCACGCATCTCGTCCTCGACGCCCTCGCGCGGGTGAATCCGCTGTGGCACCGACTCCGGTGGCCCGGGCCCAACAATTTCAGCGGCGACGTCAGTCCGATCTTCGAATCCTATCCCAAGCCCGACGACATCGCCCGGATTCTGAAGCTGGATGACTTCTTCCAATTCGGCAGCGGCCCGGACACCAACCACTTCTTTGGCGCGGTGGAGACGGTGCACAACGTGATGCACAACTTCGCGGGAGGCATCAACCCCGTGTGGGAGGCGACTCCCGCGTTCCAGACCCAAGGCGCCGCGTACGATCCCCAGAACCGTTGGGAACCCCAGTACGGCGACATGGTGTCGGCGGGAGTCACCGCGGTGGATCCGATCTTCTGGGCGCATCACTCGAACGTCGATCGCCTCTGGGCCGAGTGGCAAAAGCTGCATCCCGGCGCCAAACCCGACAATCCCGACGCCAGCCTTCCACCGTGGTCCCTCACGGTCGCCGACACCTTCAGCACGGCCGCGCTGGGCTATGAGTACGTCCAATCGGCCCACCTGTTCGAAACCAACCCCGCCGTCCCCTTCACCCGGTTCCGCTCCTCGAAAGCCGGCATCCACCCGCGGGTCCTCGCCCGGCATCGGCGCGCCGAAATCCGCATCCACCGCGTCAAGTTCTCCATCCACGGCGGCGGCTTCATTCGCGTGTTCCTGAACCTCCCCGACGCCGACAACACGACGCCGATCCGGAACAATCCGCATTACGTCGGTCAGTTCGCCCTGTTCTCCGGCTACTGCGTGGGAGGCCCGGGTCACTGCGAACCCCCGACCGGCGAACCAAGAAAATTCGATCGCCGCCACCGCCATCACAAGACTCCGGGCAATTTCCGAATCGACGCGACCGGAACCGTTCGCGCCCTGCGGGCGCTGGGTGAAACCGATCTGCATGTCCATCTCGTCGTCCTCGACCTGAATGGACGCCCGAAATCCAACGCGCTTTGGATGAGCGCGGTGTCCCTGGTCTTCCTTGACTGACGCGTTTCCCACCGTCCCTGCCGTCCCTCCATCCGTCCACCCGCCTTTTCCTTCCGTCATGACCCTCAAGATTCATCCGGCCATCGGCATCGCGCGCCTCGGCAACAGCCCCGACGGGTTTTACCTCGCGCCCCGTGGCGAAGGCGATCTACCCACCGCATGCGATGGCGATGGCATTCGGGAACGCACGCCGGAAGGCGCCGAAGTCGCGGTACGGAAATTCGTCGACTCCAACGGCCGCGTGCTCCGCCAGGCCGCGCGATTCCAGGTTTTCGTCTACGACGATCAGGATCCGCGAGGCCGCGAGATCAGGCTGGGAGACACGCTTCGCTTCAGCGCGCTCGGCGATGGAAGAATCACGGGTCAGGAGTTCACGGGCACGGTGAAGGACATCGGCTGGACCGTGTACCTCGCGAACAAAAAGGCCGCCTGGTATCAGTTCCGGGAAACCCAGGGTGAACACGGCTATGCACCCGGGCATCCGCGCCGGAACGCCGACGTCACCGAACCCAGCGCCCGCCAGAAGCTCATCATCGATCCGGGTCCGCGGTCGGTCCAATCCGCCGATCCGTCCCGACGCACGGCGAGGTTCGATTCCGCGGGCGACTTGGGAATACCCCGGACATTCCCGCCGCCCCTCCAGCCGTCGTCGATCACCACGCTCGGCGAGCTGCGCGCCCAGGTCGACGAGGGCCACGGACGGCTGCTCGTTCTCGGTGGCCACGGCAATTCCGGCAGTTCGAAGACCGGGTTCGGGCAGCCTTACATCCAGGAATACGCCAACAACGACGGCTGGTTCGACGACACCTCGGACGGCCCCGTCCACGCCACCCTCCTCATCGAAGTCACCGCGATCGACGGAAGGCCCCCCGATCCGGCGATCTATCCGCCGAGCCGGCTCTCCTTCCAGTTGCCCGTGCCAACCGGTGCCTGGGTGATCGTGGGTTACCCACGTTACGCGCCCCAAGTCACGGACATGGTGACGTTGGACGACGTCGTTCGGGACACCGCGATCCGAATGCACGCCCTCGATCCCGGAATGTACGGCCCGCCGCCTTTTGATTCCGGGTCTCCGCCGCCCACGACATCCGCCGGCTGGTCCTTGTGGCGTCACCTCGCCACATGGAACCCCGAGTACCACCCGACCTTCGAGAGGGACATCTGGCCGATCCTGAAACGCCCCTCCGAATACGGCGCGGTGATGGTCTTCGACTCCAACCTCGGGGGCGACCCTCACAACACCGGGGCCCGCGGAAACTTCGACCGGAACGAACTGGCGATACCGCCTCACGAGGGCGAGAACCCCACGGACCGCGAGCGCCGCCGCGCGATGCGGAAGCGCCTGTATGAAATGCTCCGAAAACCCGGACAGGAGAACGATTTCACCCTCGATCCCGGGTCGGGCTCCTCCGGTCCCCACCCGATCGGCATGCCCTGGCTGTGCGGCGATAATCCGATCAGCAATGTGGCGCCCTCGAAATTCCTGAGGCTCACCGAAACCATGCTTTTTCTCCTGCGCCAGTGGGCCGAAGGGAAGTTCATCAGCGCCTCCGCCGAGGGGATCCAGGCGCCTTCGCCCGGACCCGGATTCGAGCTGGACCGCGGCGCCCTGGCCAACGCGCTGGGAGGCTCATTCTGTCCGGGAGCCGAGGTGTGCTGGATCATTCGCAACCCCGCCATCTACTCCGCGCCATACCGCATCCATGAGAGCGCCGGGTATTCCGCGGGGAATCTCCGTCAGACGGGGAACCTTTCGGACGGCCTCGAGCCCGGCGACCTCACCAAGTATTCGGCGCTTCCCTGGCAGAGCGACTTCAACGAGTGCTCCACCCAACCGATCGATGTCGCTTATCGCGACTGGAACGTGACCGACCCCATGAGCACGGGCGACCCGGCGAAACCCGACCTGCACACCACCTTCTGGTGGCCGGCCCACCGCCCCATGCGGATCACAACGCCGGCGGGCGCCTCCTTCGCATGGTCCGGTTCCATCCCCCAGACCCCGCTCGGCGACCTGCAAATGGTCACCGCGTGGAGCGCCCTCGATTTCATCGTGGACGGCGCGCCCGCGAAGAAATGAATGAAATGAACCCGGTGAAACCCGATGCGGCCAGGCGTCCCTTCCGCTCGACAAATCGGAATCCTCCGGATCCCAAGTCCGTCGACGTCGCCATTTTCGGCGCCGGTCCCGCGGGCCTCGCCACGGCTCTGGCTCTGCGGCAAGCCGCCCCCCGCGTCTCCGTTCTCGTCATTCGCAACGAGGGGTCGGGTCCCGCGCGAACCGCGGAGACGTTGCCGCCGCCCGCCGAACCGCTTCTCAAACACCTTGGCGCCTGGGATGCGCTCGTTCGGGACGGCCACCTCCCCTCGTTCGGTTCCGCCGCCGCGTGGGGTGGCTCCTCCCTCCAGACTCACGACTACATCTTCCACCCCCACCAACGAGGCTGGCACATCGATCGTTCCCGGTTCGACGCCTTGCTCGTCCGGATCGCCCGCGACCACGAAATCCCGATCCTCGATGCCGTTCGGGCCGACCCGATCACCCTCATCCCGCAACCCATCCCGCCCCATGGAAAAGGCTGGCGCTTCGCCGTCCCATCCGCCGACCCGAAATCCCAAGGCCGGGTGATCGAGGCCGGATGGGTCGTTGACGCGACCGGGCGCGGCGCCGTGATGGCTCGGAAACTCGGGGCGCGCCGGGAACTCCACGACCGCCTCGTCGCGGCGGTCCGTCGATTCCAAATGCCCCGGGCGTTCCTCGAATCCGAACATCGCTCGCTGGTCGAATCCTTCGAGCACGGTTGGGCGTCCCTGGGTTGGACACCCGAGGGCCATGGAATCGTCGCGTTCATGACCGACGACGACCTCGCCGTCGCGGCCCGGTTGCGATCCGAGGAACGATGGGCCTCCTGGTTGGAGCACACGCCTCATCTGAGATCGCGCCTCCGATCGGCGCTTCCCCTGGGTCCCGTGACGATCCGCCCGGCCCAATCCGGCCGACTCGATCGGGTGAGCGGCGACCGTTGGATCGCGGTGGGGGATGCCGCGTCCACACTGGATCCCCTGTCGTCGATGGGTGTCTTCAAGGCGCTTCGGTCAGGAATCATCGCGTCATTCGCCCTTCGGGATCACTTGGAAGGAATTGAGGCGGCCTGGGAACGGTACGGGACCTGGGTCCGACGCGAGTACGACGGCTACTGGGGCGGGCGCACGGAGTTCTATCGCGCCGAGAGGCGATGGCCCTCGGCCCCGTTCTGGCGACGCCGTCAGGGTCTCTTGATGTTTTCCGCCGGCACAGGGGGGCCGCCCGATGGGCTTCCAACGCCGTGCTCCATTTCCACCCGAAACGCCGACATCTGCTCCTACGGATCAATCTTATGACACATCCCCCATGCGTCCTCGTTCCCCGGTTGACCGCGGTCGCGATGCTCGGACTCCTCGTCGCCGCATCGACCGGGACCCGCCGACTCGCCGCCCACACGTCCCATCCAGGTCCGTCCGAGCCCGTCCCAGGAAGCGTCACGGTCCTCACAAGCACCCCCGTGACCGTCGCCCTTCGGCCGTTCGCGGAACCGTTGCCGGTTCCCCCGGTCGCCCAACCATCCCGCTCGACGAATGGCTACTGCGTCCCGGTGCTCCCGGACCTCTGTTTCCCAGGGCCCATCGATGTGTACGACATGCCCGTCCTTCGCATCACGAATCACCAGTTCCATCCGGACCTCCCTCCCATCGAGGTGTGGGGTTATGCGGGGATGTATCCGGGCCCGACCATCGAGGCCAAGGTCGGCGTTCCCATCCTCGTCAATTGGATCAATGGGCTCACCAACAACGGTGGCCTGTACCCCTACTGGCTGCCCGCCGACCCCAAACTTTTCCATGGCGGACATGAATCGGGAATCTCGCCCCAGAAAATCCGCACGGTGGTGCACCTGCATGGCGCGGCCGTGCTTCCCAGGTACGACGGGTACCCGACGAACTGGTTCCTTCCTGGCGAATCGGACGAGTACTTCTACGGGAACATCGACCTCAATTCCGATGGCCAGACCCTCTGGTACCACGACCACGCCATCGGCGTGACCGCCAACAACGTCTACGCCGGACTCGCCGGGTTCTACCTCGTCCGCGCCGACGAGTTCGACGCGGCGAACGGAATCCGCCTTCCCTCCGGACCGTACGAGATCCCGCTCGTGTTTCAGGATCGCGACTTCGCCGCCAACACGGTGGTCGAGGACGGGATCACCCAGGTCGTCACAAACCTCGATGCCTCCGGCCTGCCCTGGCACCGCTACGCCGTGGTCAATGGAAAGGTGACACCCTACCTGGAGGTCGAGCCCCGACCCTACCGGTTCCGGTTCCTCAACGGCACCGGCTTCCGATCGGTGGCCCCTCGAATGAGCATCACGGACCTGGAAGGAAACGATCTCAAGGGCGACGGCGTTCCAGCCGCTCCCACCTTCCTCGTGGTCGGCAACGAGGATGGCTACCTTCAGTACGCCACCAACGTCTCCCGGATCGCCACCATGCCCGGCGAGCGGGTCGACGTGGTGGTCGATTTCTCGCCGTTCACCAATTCCCAATACACCGCGATCACGATGAAGAACGCCTTCGGCCTGGGCGGTGGTGGAACCAACGCCGATGTCGTCGGACCGCCCTTCATCACGAACCTCATGCAGTTCCGCGTCACCCTGCCCCTCGCCAACGGAGGGGAACCGGCGATGCGGATCCCTTCGCCGCTCGTCAGCAACTGGGTCTCCACGGCGAGCCTCGTCGGCGCCGCGATGACCAATCGCCCGGTCACGCTCGATCTTTCGGGCGAAACCCCGTTCCCCGGGCCGCCCTTCAACGCGACCAACCTCAACTACCCCTTCGCGCTCATCAACATGACGCCCTTCGACGCTCCCGTGGCGGAGTTCCCCCACGCCGGCGACATCGAAGTCTGGGAAATCATCAATCTCTCGGACGAAGCCCATCCCTTCCATATCCACCTGCTCGATTTCCGGGTCGTGAACCGCCAACGCTTCGCCTCCGACACCAACACGCTCACCACCCCCTGGGGCGGCGACCCGAATTACCCGCCGGCCATGGTGGCGAAGTATATCCGGGACCGCATCGCGGGAACCCTCCAACCCCTCGTCGGATACCTGAGCCTCAACCCCGACGATCTCGTGTCGGTGCAACCGTTCGAGACGGGGCCCAAGGACGTCGTTCGAGCCGCCCCCTTCGCCGTGACCCGGATCGTCATGCGGTGGCCCACCGAGTCGATGTTCTACACGACTCCCAGCGCCCGGTCCGGCGATCCAGCCACCGACGGCCGATACATTTTCCACTGTCACATCCTCGATCACGAGGACAACGACATGATGCGCCCGCTCCAGTTGAAGCCGCCGTGGCAGCCCTCCCTCGGCGTCGTCCCTTCGCCCGACACCCATCCGGGCGCGTTCAACCATTTCCTGCTCGCCTATCCCTACCGCCTCAACCAGAAGGTCGCCCTCGAAACGACCGCCGGACTCTCCTCGGACCCCGCCGCCTGGGTGCCGCTGGACGGCCCGGATCTGCCCAGACCGTTCCTCGACATCCCCAACACGCGCTGGCTCCAAACGCCCCCGCCCTCCTCGACCTCCGAGCGCTACTACCGCGTCCGCGCCGTCCCGCCCCAACTGTAGTTGTCTGGCGGAAGGCTTCCGGCAAAGGCCGGCGATGAAACGAAAGCGGATTCGGCGGCTCGATCGAAACTGGCTTCCCAGCACCCGGACCGTTCAGCCCCCGGCCCCGCCGTCCGGGGCCGCCGACTGCCGCGCGGGCTCCGACACGATCGCTGCCGCCCGGGCGAGCGCGGTGTCGAAATTCTCGCAGAACGTGGTCTCGCCCCAGGCCTCGATGAAACCCGCCCGGGCCATCGCCATCAAAGGCTGGGTGTGGGCGCCGCTGATCAGGATCCGCGTCCCGTAACTCTCCCATTTCTCGCGGATTTCCTCGAGCGCGTTCAATCCCGTCGCGTCGATGGCGAGGACGTCCTGCATGCGCAGAATCAGGACCCGCGGCTTGTCCTTGAGCCGTTTCAAGCCCGTCTCGAGCTTGTCGGCCGCCCCGAAAAGGAAGGCCCCGACCATTCGGAAGGTCACCACGCCCGCGGGGATCTCCTTCCCCGCCACCCGGTTCCCGGGATTGTCCGATGTCTCCCGGTCGTCCGCGGACAGGATCTGCGTGGTGGAGGCGATGCGATGGACGAACATCGCGGCCGCCATGAGGAGCCCCACCTCCACCGCGAAGGTCAGATCGAAGATCACTGTGAGCGCGAAGGTCAGCACGAACACCAGCGCGTCACCCCGGGGCCAGCGCCGCAGGCGTCGGAAGTTGTGCCATTCCCCCATGCGCAACGCCACGTTCACCAGCACCGCGCCCAGGGTCGCCAGGGGAATGTTTCGCGCGAGCGGCGCCGCGACCAGGACGATCAGCAGCAGCACCACCGCATGGATGATTCCCGCGACCGGAGTGCGCGCCCCGTTCCGCACGTTCGCGGCGGTGCGGGCGATCGCCCCCGTGGCGGGAATGCCCCCCAGAAATCCGGACGCCACGTTCGCCATCCCCTGGGCGATCAGTTCCTGATTCGAATCGTGTCGATCGTCGATCATCCCGTCCGCCACCACCGCGCACAGGAGCGATTCGATGGCCGCCAGCATCGCGATCGTGAACGCCGGACGAAACAGTCCGGGTAGCTCCGCCCAATCAATCGTCGGCACGGAGAAGGGCGGCAGCGACTGGGGAATTCCTCCAAAGGTTGTCCCGACCGTGGCGACCCCGAATCGGACATCCAACCCCAGCGCGACGACCGCCGCCGTGCCCAAGGCCATCGAGGCGATGCTGCCCGGAACGAAACGCTGCCACCGGGCGGGCCACGCCAGAATCAATCCCAACGACGCGACCGCCACCACGAGCCCCACGCCATTGATCGAACCCAGATGCCGCCCGATGAAAAGAAGCTTCGGAATGAACTCCGGCGGCAGCTTCTGTCCGGGATCCAGTTGGAGTCCGAGAATATCCCGCAATTGCGCGCTCAGGATGATCACCGCGATTCCCGCGGTGAACCCGCCCGTCACGGGATACGGGATGTATTTGATGAGGCCGCCCAGCTTCGCCCACCCCATCGCCAACAGCATCAGGCCGGCGAGGATCGTGCAGATCGTGAGGTTCGCCATCCCGTACTGGGTGTAGACACCATAGACGATCCCGATGAACGCCCCCGTCGGTCCCCCAATGCAGACACGCGTCCCGCCCAGAAGCGAAATGAGCAACCCCGCCACGATCGCCGTGTTCAATCCCGCCTTGGGATCCGCCACGGAAGAAATGCCGAACGCCAGGGCCAGCGGAAGCGCGATGACGCCGACGGTGATTCCGGCGCTCAGATCGGCCCGAAAATCCCCGCGGGAATACCCCTTCAACGCCTCGATTAGCTTCGGTCGAAACCCATGCGATGGAGCCTGCACGCCGACGAGGACTCTCCGAGGCGTCCCCGTCCGGTGTCACGTGGATTCTGAATCGGCCGCCAATTCAACGACGCGCCGCCCCAGGATGCGAAAGACGGAATCGCCATGCTCCAACACCCGCCGCTCCACCCATTCCTCCGGAACGCTCACCCCATCCCGCCGGGCATGCCCCAGGACCAGCAATCCGTCGTGAGCCAGGAGAATTCCGAGTTCCGCAGCCTCCATGAGGCGTTGCGACGCGGATTCGGATCGTTTCCCCGCCGTCTTGGGCCCGAAGGGAGGGTCCGCCATCACCAGGTCGAAACGCTGCGGCTGGGCGGCAAGCTGCCGGAGCGCGGCGAAGACGTCCTGAACCCGCAATTCGTGGAGTTCCCGAGGCAATCCCAACGAGACCACGTTCTGGCGGATGTGCCGGGCGTGAACCCGGGACAATTCCACGCTGACAACCCGGCTCGCGCCACGGCTCAGGCATTCCAACCCCAGCGCGCCGGTCCCCGAAAAAAGGTCCAGCACCGCCGCTCCCTCCACGCGCGGACCCAGGCTGTTGAACACCGCCTGCCGCACGAGATCCGGCGTGGGCCGGACGGTCAGCCCCCTGGGCGCCTCCAGCAATCTCCCGCCCGCCATGCCTCCGATGATCCGCACCCGCGGATTACACCGGGACCCGACCCGGCTTCCAAGCTCACGCTCAAACCCGGTTGCTCAGGGCTTCTTCATGGCCGCCCGAGCCTCCGGGAGCCAGTTCCTGATCTGCTGGATCCGCGCGTCGTCCAGTGGATGCGTCCTCAGGAACCAAGGGGTTCCATCACCGCCCGCCGATCGATTGTACTCGGAAAACCGGGTCCAGAAGGCCACCGCCGCCTCCGGATCGTACCCCGCCATCGCCATGTACTTCAGGCCCATCCGGTCGGCCTCCGACTCGTTCCGACGGCTGTGCGGCAGCGCCACCCCCACCTGGGCGCCCACGCCGTACACCTGCTCGAACACGGGCGCCCAACTGCCGTACTTGGAAGTTCCCAGAAAGCTCGAAGTCACCGAACCCACCGTCTGAATCCCGGACGCCATGCTCATCCGTTCACCGCCGTGCCGGGCCACCGCGTGCGCCACCTCGTGCCCCATCACCGTCGCCAGCCCGGCTTCGTCCTTCGTGATTGGCAGAATTCCCGTGTAGATCCCGACCTTGCCGCCGGGCAGACAGAAGGCGTTCGCTTCCTTGCTCTCGAAAACGACGAACTCCCACTGAGCATTGGGCAGGGGCGCCACGGCGGCGATCCGTTCTCCCACCCGCTTCACCAGCGCGTTGGCGGCCGCGTCCTTCGAGATCGGAACTTCCTTCTTCATTTTGTCGAACTCCGAGAACCCCAACTGCATTTCCTCGGACTCGCTCATGAAGTTGAACGACCGCCGCCCCGTTTCCGGCACGGTGTAGCATCCCACCAAAACGACCGCCGCCGCCAAGACCCCCAACCCCAGACACCATCCTCGGATTTCCTTAGCCGCTTTCATGGGTCCGGACTTTCCCAATCCACCCAGCGCCACTCAATCGCAAAGCAGGCGTTCATCGCGAGAGCGCCGACAACTCGGAGAGGCGCCCCTACGCCACGCGATTGCCACATTTGGATTGACCCAACCCGGTTGGTCCCGCTGTCCTTCTCCCGTCCCCATCGCAGAATCCTGCCGACCTTACCAAGCAAACGGGCTTGGTGGCCGGGCCGTGGTGTGCATTGGAATTCGGTCGATCGGGACACCGAGGCAACCGCCCGTTCCAACATGAGCCCTAGAGTTCCAAATCCCAAATCGCCGTGTTCCCACGACCGCGTCCTTCCGCTCCTCCGTGCCGCCCTCATCGCCGCGGGACTCGTGGGGGGGTCGGCATTCGCCCAGGTGCAGAAGGCCGGCGACCTGTTCGTCGACGTCGACGCCACCCAACTCCCGGAGGGTAGCCTTCCCAATATCAAGAACAACGGGACTCTCGGCGGGGTCTTCGAGGCCAAGGGCGATGAAACCATGATCCCGGTGATTGCGACCGTCGGCGGCACGAAGGCGATCCAATTCGACGGGAACGATTTCCTCCAACTCGTGTCCGCCATCGGGGGCGATCTGATCCTGCCCCCCGAAGGACTGGTCGGCGAAGACCCGACCCGGACCATCGAAGTCTGGTGCCTGAATCCGGAAGTCGCCGGCGAGGAAACCCTGGTCTCCTGGGGCAAGCGCGGCGGACCCGACGGTTCCAATGTCTCCTTCGGCTACGGCTCGGATTTCCGCTGGGGCGCGGTCGGCCACTGGGGCGGCGACGGCCCCGATCTCGGCTGGAACAACAACGGGGGCAACCCGCCCGCCAACAAGTGGCATCACCTCGTCTACACCTACGACGGAACCACGTTCACCAGCCTCGCCTACGCCGACGGCGTGCTCGCGAATGGTGAAATTCTCGCGGCCGGCACAATCAACACCCACCCGGACACGTCCATCTGCATCGCCACCCAGCTCGAAGCCGATGGAATCATCCCCACCGCCGGTCTGCGCCTGACCGGGGCGATCGCGAAGGTCCGGATTCACGACGGCGTTCTCACCGGCGCCCAGGTGGCCGCCAACTACGAACTCGAAAAGGCCCAGTTCATCGATCCCGATCCGGCCCCGCCGCTCGCGCCGGACCGGATCACGAAGGGCCCCATTCATCGGTACAATTTCAACGAAACCGCGGCCGCCGACGCGACCGGCCTGGAATTCAAGGACTCCGTCGGAACAGCCCACGGCGTCGTCCAGGGAACCGGCGCCGCGTTCACGGGCAGCCGCCTGAGCCTCGCCGGCGGGCCGTCGGCGGAAGCCGCGTATGGCGACCTTCCCAATGGACTCGTCTCCCAGCAAAGCACGAACAACGGCGGTTCGGGCGGTTTCACCTTCGAAACCTGGTTCAAGCCAACCGGCGCCCGCACGTGGTCCCGCGTGTTCGACTTCGGATCGTCCACCTCCGAGGACGGCACCGGCGAAGTCATTGGACCCGGAGGTGGCGGAACCGGACTCGATTACATCGAGTACTCGGCCCAGATCGACAATGACGTCAACAGCCGCCGCCTCGAGTTCCGCAACGAGGATCCGGGTGGCGGTGGCATCGTGACCGTCGACGTGCCCACTCGTGGTTTCAATGTCGACACCCACATTGCGGTGACCTGGGATGAAACCACCGGTCGCATCACCGTCTTCGAGAACGGAACCCAGCTCGGCGGGATGACCACCGACGATGCGATGAGCGAGCTGAACGACGTCAACGTCTGGCTCGGCCGTTCCAACTGGGTTGGCGACCAGAACACCCAGGGCGAATACGACGAGGCGCGAATCTACGACTACGTCCTCACCCCGGCCCAGGTGCTTGGGAATGCCCAGGCCGGCCCCGATCTGCTGAACGACCGGGACACGGCGGTGACCATCACCAGCCAACCGACGGACGTCTCGGCCCCCGAAACCCTCTCCGCCACGTTCCGGGTTTCCGCTTCCGGCTCGACCCCGATCGCCTTCCAGTGGTTCCGGGACGGCGCCCCGATCGCCGGCGCGACTTCGTCGTCCTACACACTCCCCAGCGCGACCTCCGCGGACAATGGCGCGGTGTTCACCGTCGAAGTTTCCAACGTCGTCAACGGGGCCCCGGTCAAGGTGACCAGCGGGGGCGCCCGACTGGCCGTCACGTCCGACACGGTCGTTCTTAAACACCGCTACAGCTTCAACGAAACCTCCGGCGATGCCGTCGTGGATTCGGTGGGCGGCAAGAACGGCGTCGTCATCGGCAATGCGATCTTCGACGGTACCAGCGTGGTTCTCGACGGATCCGAAGGCACCTACGTCGACCTGCCGAACGGCCTGCTCACCGGCCTGGGAAGCAACGGAACCATCGAGATGTGGATCACCTACGCGGGCGGCGCCAATTGGGCGCGCGTCTTCGACTTCGGCACCAGCAACGGCGGCGAGGACGTCAACGACGGGGGTCTCGACTTCCTGTTCCTGACGTCGAAGACCGCCCAAGGCTTCCCCAGGTTCGAAGCCAACTTCCCCGACGTTGGCACGGTCGCCGGTCTCGTGCATCCCGGTGCGATGCCCGTCAACGTCCAGGAGCACCTTGTGATCACTTGGAGCGCCACGGGCAACACGTCACGCATGTACACGAACGGAACGCTGGTCGCTTCCGCCACCGCGCCCCTGCCCCTGTCGGCCATGAACAACGCCGACAACAACAACTGGCTCGGCCGCTCCCAGTTCGCGGATGCCTACTGGGCCGGCAAATACAATGAGTTCCGCCTGTACTCAGGCGCCATGGGACCCGCCCAGGTGGCCGCCAATGCAGCCGCCGGACCCGGGAACCTGCCGGCTCCCGCTCCGACCCTCAGCGTCACACGCGACACCACCGGCGTCCGCATCACGTACACGGGAACCCTGGAATCCGCTCCCGCTGTCGCCGGTCCCTGGACCGCCGTCGCCGGCGCGTCCAGCCCATGGACCGAGACCACCAGCGGCAACGCCCAGAAATACTACCGCGCCCGGCAATAGCGCCAGCGGTGGGGTGAAGCGGGCGCCCACGACTCAACCACAAAACAACACACAGCAGCACACGCATCCGCACTTGGAGGGGACCGGAGCAATCCGGTCCCCTTCCATTTGTTGCCATCGGCAACAACCACTGCACTGAATACGCGAAAAGCACGGACCTAGACCCGGACGGAGTGTGAGCCCCGGTCACACTCCCGGGAACCCTCGGAGCCCCGGTTCCTCGATGATTCCGGTGGATGGGTCGGAATCACCGAATATCAGGGTGAGACGCCGTCGGAACAGGCCGCTCCTACGGAGCTTGGGGGAGATCTGGGTATCTGCCTGCTATAGACAGGTCGCCCCTGACGGGGCTTCAGCCAGGATTGCCTACGGGCAGGCCCGTTCAACGGAACCGTGCGCCATCCAAGGCCCGTAGGGCCGACCTGCCTATAGGCGCGCGGCCTGTTAAGAATCTTAAGCTCCGCTAGGAGCGACCCAAGCCCCAGGAGTGAATCGGTTGAGCCGATTGCCCACTGAAAATATCCAGGAACCGGAGCCCCGCCCAGTCCACCCCGCCCAATCCACCCCATTCCGTGTGCTCAGTCCCTTCCGTGGTTGAATCAGCCATTTCAGGGTTCGAGCCCGCTGGCCCGGGTTCGCCATCAGCCCACGGATCCAAGCCGATCACCGAGCGCGCCGACCGTTCCTAGCGCCGAGGATTCCCGCCGGCGTCCAGAACCCGCGCCTTCAACGCCCGCGCCCGCGCGTTGTCCGGAGCGATCTCCAAAGCACGATCGATGTGCTTCATGGCGTCCTCCACCGCCCCCGACCGGGCCAGTTCCTCGCCCAACGCGGCGTGGTTGCCGGCATCCCCGGGACTGCACCGCAGCGCATCGCGAAAGCCCGCAATGGCTCCAGGGCGGTCGCCGTTTCGGGAGCGGGCGATCGCGCGGTTCGCGTGCGCCTGAGCAAAATCGGGTTTCAAAACGAGTACCCGCGTCAGGACGATCTCCGCCTCCTTCCAGCGCTGTTGGCAGAGCAGGGCCAGGGAAAGCTGCATCAATCCGTTCACCGATTCGCCCGCCACCCGAAGTTGGAGCCGGAAGCGCTCTTCCGCTTCCGGACACTGGCGCCGTTGAAGCGCGAGCCGACCCGCCAGGAGCAGGGCCTCGGAATCCTCGGGATTCTCGCCGAGCAGGACCCCGAGTTCCCGGTCCGCATCCTCGAGCTTCCCCTGCGCCATCCAACCTTGAATACGATCGATGCGACGGGCCCGATCCACCCTGAGCCCCTGGACTTCCCGCTGATAAGGATCGGGCCAATCGAACGCTCTCGGCAGTTTCGCCGCCCTGTCCGCCAGGACCCGCGCCTCCTCGGACCGTCCCTGGCGGGCCCGGACCTGACTCAGCAACCAGATCGCCTGCTTCGCCGCGTGCGGATTCGTCAGGCAGGTGCCCAGGCGCGCCTCCGCGTCATCCAAATCCCGCTCCGCCAATCGAACACGCGCCCATTCGAGCAACGCCGCCGGATGTCCCGGCCGCGCGTTCGTCAGCGCAACCAGGTGAGGCACCGCCTCCTCGAACCTCCCACGTTCCACGAGAGACTGGGCCAACCGCACCCGGGAAGCGTCGTTCGTCGAACCCGCGAGTTCAGCCGCCCGCGCCAGGTGCGCCCATCCCGCATCGGGCGAATCCTGAAGCTCCAGCAACCCCAGCAGATGAACCCAGCGGGCGGACCCGGGATCCAGTTCCGAAGCGCGCAGGTAACAAATCCTGGCCTCGCCAGGGAACTCCGCCGCCTCGAGGTGTTGGCCGAATCTTCCCCACGCGTCCGCCGAACCCGTATCCGCCAAGGCTCGTTCCCGCGCACGGAACAGGGGCTCCGCCATGGCGGGGTCCAAGTTGACCCCCGGAATCTCGGGAACCGCCATCCCGATCTCGCGCCGGCAACCCCACGACACACCCAGAATCACCAGGAGTCCCCACCACCGCATCATCCGCGAAAGCGGAACCTTCCCGCGCAGTTCCCTCCCGGATGTTCGCTTGGATGGTCTCATGGAATGACCTGCCCCGCCCCGCGTTCAAGGGTCTGATACCGGTTCGAGTCGGGAACCGAAAACCGTTCCTTCAAACCATCCGGCCAGATCACGTCCGCCGCCGTGACACGATCCGACGATCCCAGCCCGAAGTGGACCGCGGGTTCATGACTCGCCAGGTAACTGGTCGCCGGCTGGAGCACTCCCCACCATTTGCGAGCGCCGCCAATCACCTCCACTTCCGCCCCGATCGCATCCCTCCCTCCCCGTGCCGGATCCACCAGGCGCAGCGCCAGCCAGCGGCCCCTCAATGGCGCGACATTCCGGAGGACGCGAACCGGACCGTCGATGTTCCCGACCACCAGGTCCGGCGCGCCGTCCCCGTCGAGATCGCCCACCGCGAGACTTCGTCCGACGGCCGCCAAACCGCAGAACGCGGGGCTGTCTTCGGACACATCTCGAAAGCGGCCGGTCCCGTCGTTCGCGAAAACCTGGGGCTTCTGGGCGTACCGTCCCCACCACCCGGAGGTCCCCGGCATCACCGGTGTCTGCCCCGGGGTCGCCCGACGGACAAGGCCGTTCACCAACCCCAGATCCAGGTCGCCGTCCCGATCGAAATCGACCAGCACCGTCCCAAATCCCGTTCCACGCCATCGCCCGCCCTGCAAGCCCGCCTGGGCAACCGCGTCGACGAACAGTCCGCGCCGGTCCTGCCGGAAGAGCGCGTGGAATTCCTCCGCCAGGTGCGTCACGAAAAGATCCGCCAGTCCATCGCCATCCACGTCGCCGAAGGCCACCCCCATGTTCGCCGCGGTCTTTCCCATCGCATTCAAGGCCAGCCCCCGCGCGGCCGCTTCCTCCGAAAAGGTCCCATCCCGCCGGTTGAGGAACAATCGGTTGGGCCGACCATCGTCCGAACAAAAGATGTCGGGCCATTGATCCCCATCGAAATCGGCGCACACAAGTCCCAGCGCGACTCCCGGCCACCGCGTCAGTCCCGCGCTCTCGGTCCGGTCCTCCAGGCGCGGCGTGGCGCCCGGCGTGGTCGTCGCATTCCGCCAAAGCCGCGTCGCCGTTCCCGCGTAGGCCGAGGGCGCGCAGAAATCCCGCCGTCCATGCAGGTCCTCGCATTTCTGGGTCGGGTCGTAATCGACATAGTTCCCCACCACCAGGTCGAGCCAGCCGTCCCGGTCGAAGTCGATGAAACTCGCCGGCGCCGCCCATCGCGGATTCTCCAATCCCGCTTCCGTCGTCACTTCCCGGAACTTGCCGCCTCCGAGATTCTGAAAAAGCCGGGTCGCGCCATACTCGGTCACCACCACGTCCGGCCATCCGTCGTTGTTGACGTCCCCGGCGATCGCACCCATCCCCCGCCCGCTCACGTCCAATCCCGAGCCCTCCGACACGTTCGCGAACACACCGTTCTCCCGCTGCTCGAACAACTGGTTCCGCACCCCGTCCCCGTCCCGATCTCCCCCGTTCTGAACCAGGTAAAGATCCAGCCGTCCATCCCGGTTGAAGTCCATCAGGGCCACCCCCGATCCCACCTGGTCCGGCATGAAGTAGTTCGTTCCCGCGACATGCGTGAATCGCACGCCCGACCGGTCGGTCACGTCGTCGAACCAGGCCGGACCCGGCGGCGAGCCGCTCGCGACAGGATCCGGTCCGTGTCCGGGTCCCGGGGACGAGTCACACCCCGCGCCGACCCACAGGCATGCCGCCGCAATCCATCCCCGCGCTGGAACGTCCCACGTCATCATCTCATCGTTCATCCCCACGTCGCACCCGACTTCCGTACGGCGGCCAGACACTGCCGGACGTCCAACCCGCGCGCCGCCGTCCCTTCCCACGAGGCGACACGTGCCGACCAGGATTTCGCCTCGCCGGCCGGCACGGAGTACGGCTTGCCGTGCGGAACTCCCTGCCCCAGGAGCAACGCCAGGTATCCGTCCATTCCGAACGAATTCGACGAATGCAGCAACTGCGCACCCGCCACCACCGACGGCCCATTCTCCCGGTAGAAATCGACCAGGAACTGGGCACCGTGCAGCTTCGTGTCGCCTCGGCACGCCCTCCAGAACGGCGTGTCCAACCGCGTGTTGAACGCGTAGTGGACGGCGAGGAAATCGCGGATGTCATCCCAGGCCTGCGCATTGAACCGGTTGTAGAGCTCGATCAGCGTCGGTGTGGGCTTCCCAAGGCTGTCCACCAGCGAATCCGCCAGCGTGCTCACCTCGACGCAGATCACCTGCAGCGCGGTCGCTTCCAACGGTTCCACGAACCCCACCGCATTGCCGATCCCCACCACATTGCCGACCCAGTTTCTCACCGAACGCCCCGTCCTGAAACGGACGAGCCTCGGTTCGGTGCTCACTTTCGGGTTCTTGGCGAGAAACTCCGCCAGCGCCTCGTCGTCCGAAAGAAACGCCGAGCCATAGACGTACCCGCGATTGATCCAGTTCTCGTGCTCGATCCGCCAGCACCACCCCGCATCCATGGTCTCCGCCACCGTGTACGGCCGGATCGGCTCGTCGGTGCGCGCCCACCCACCGATCACGGCGCGATCACAAAACAACGTGTCTCCGTACCCCACCACCGGCTCCTCGAGGGCGCGCCCGAGGAGTTCGGATCGGAATCCCGAGGCATCCACATACAGGTCCGCCACGAGACGCTCCCCGTTCGAAGTCACCAACGCCGCAATCCCGTCCGCGCCCCGCTCAGCCGTCACCGTGGCGTCGAGGATCTCCACACCCAGCGTTCGCGCCACCGACTCGAGCCACCCCACCAGTTTGGTGTTCTCGATGTGGTAGGCGTGGCTCTTGTGGAACTCCGGCGTTCCATCCCGCCCCGCCGGAAAAGCCCGATCCCGCGCCATGAACGCCGACACCGGCCCCGACACCGGATGCTGGCCGTCGTAATAGAAGCCGTTGTTCCGCGAAAGTTCCGGATAGCGCTGCTGGAACTCGAAGGCGAACGAGTAATAGAATTCCCGGTGGGCCCCCCACAGAAACTTGATCCCCAACTTCCATGTCGGTTCCGCCATTTGAAAGAATTGCTGCGGCTTGAGTTTCAGGTACTCGAAGAAATGCCGCGGAAACGCCAGCGTCGTCCCTTCCCCCACCCCGATGACGCCGATCTCAGGGCTCCTCACCACGCGCACCGACAAACCCGGAAGGCGCCGCTTCAGGGTGACCGCCGCCATCAATCCCGCGCTCCCACCACCGAGAACCAGTACCCGCTGGACTTGCATCGGCCGACCCTATCGAACGCAAGATCATCAAACAACGCCCAGAATTCCGGGAACGGGCTTCGCTCGATTCATGCCCAGCACGACACGGCCGCAACGACCGCCGAAGAAACGAAAAGCGCGGAATGAGGATAGGTCATAGGTCGGAGGGGGAACCGGCTCACCGCTCGAAGCATGCCCGCCACCTCTCCGACTCCCTCCTCTCCCCTTCCCTTCCGTGTGTTCCGGGCCTTCCGTGGTTGAAACCGCCATTACCAGTTGCCTCCGGAGATCCGGGGAACCAACAAACCCGTGACAGGAAGACTCTTGAACCCACCCCTGAAGGCCACCAACCGAAACCATATCCCGAGGATGGTGGAGCCGAGGGGATTCGAACCCCTGACCCCCACAATGCCATTGTGGTGCTCTACCAACTGAGCTACGACCCCATGCGCTCGGGCGGCCGACAACCTAGGTTTCGCCCGCCCGCCTTGTCAAAGAGGTTTTCCTGACTCGTTCGCCCATGATTCCGCCCGACTGGATCCCCGCCCTCGATGCTTCCGCCGATCCATCGCGGGCCCGACATCACCTCGGCCTGCTCCAGGACGCCTGCTCCGAGGACGATCTCCAAATGGACTCCGCCGAGTGCCGCGCCGTCCTCGCCGCCGTGCTCGCCGGCTCGCGGTCGCTCACCGAAACGCTCGTCCGCCACTCCGCCTGGCTCGATCTCTTTCGGGATCCCGAAGCTCTCCGCGCGCCCCGGCGAAAAGCCGGCCTTCTCCGTGAACGCGACGAAGCCCTCGCAAACCTCAACTTCGCGTCCCCCACCGACGCCGCTCGCGCCATGGACGCGCTCCACAACGTCCGCCTGCGCGAACTCCTCCGTATCGGAGCCCGGGATCTCGGCCGGCTCGGTACCCTCCCCGAGATCGTCCTCGAACTTTCGAACGCGGCCGACGTCTTCATGGACGGCGTCCTTCGGATCGTCTGGATCCAGCACGTCGAGCGCTTCGGAAGCCCGTGGCACCAGGATCCGGACGGCGTCTGGCAACCCACTCCCTTCAGCATTCTCGGGCTCGGAAAGCTGGGCGGACAGGAACTCAACTACAGCTCGGATGTCGATCTCCTCTTCGTCTACGGCGACGAAGGCGGAACCTTCCGGACCCGGCCCAAACGCGGGTCCTCGACGGGTCAGGTCCTCACGAATCACCCATTCTTCAAGCGGGTCGGCGAAGCGTTCATCAAGGAAGCGTCCGGGCGCGGTGTCGATGCCGGCGGTCTCCGAATCGACATGCGGCTTCGTCCCGAGGGCGATTCCGGCCCGCTCGCCAGGTCGCTCGACAGCTACGAGAACTTTTACGCCGAGTGGGGACAGACCTGGGAACGGATGATGCTCCTCAAAGCGCGTCCGGTCGCCGGCGATTCCACCCTCGGCGGCGAGTTCCTCGAACGGATCCAGCCCTTCCGTTACCCACGCTCCCTGGGCCAGGGCATCTTCAGTGAGATGGGCGACATGAAAGCCCGGATCGAGAAGGAAATCGTCCAGGCCGGCGAACTCGACCGGAATGTGAAACTGGGCCGCGGCGGGATCCGCGACATCGAATTCATCGTTCAGTCGCTTCAGATCCTCAACGGCGGCAGGAACCCTTTCCTTCAGACGCCCCAGACGCTGGCGGCCCTGCCGAAACTCGTCGGGTACGGACTCCTCCCCGAGGAGGATGCCCGCGCCCTCGCCGATGCGTACCCGTTCCTCCGAGACATCGAACACCGCATCCAGATGGACGAACAGCGGCAGACCCACACCCTGCCGGAGGATCCCCCCACACTCCGCCGGATCGCCAGGCTCATGGGATTCCCCTCGATCCCGGCGTTCCGAAAGGCGCTGACCGGACGGATGTCCGTCGTTCGTGCGCTGTACGAAAGACGCTTCGGCGCCGCCGGCCCGTCGCCAGACCCCGCGCCAACCGGCGCGATACCGCTCCCCAACGACTTCGCCGACGCCAACGCCGCCGCCGCCTGGACCTCCCTGCTCGCGCGCCACGGATTCCGCGATCCGGACCGGGGCCTCCGCCTCCTGCGCGTTCTCGTGGAAGGCCCGGGTTTCGTCCACGTCTCCCAACGCACCCGCGATCTCGGACGCCACCTCATCCCGAGATTGCTCGAACTCTGTCCGTTCACTCCGGATCCACCGTCCGCCCAATCCCCCGTCCCATCCGTCCCGTCGGTCCCATCCGTCCCGTCGGTCCCATCTCCCGCCACAAAGTCCGAACCGGAACCCGCCTTCGTCTTCTCGGATCCCGACCGTGTTCTCGCCCGGCTGGACAGCTACATCACCGCCTACGGCGCGCGTTCCTCCCTTTACGAACTTTGGACAGCCCGCCCCATCATTCTCGACCACCTGCTCAAGCTCTTTGACCGCTCCGAGTTTCTCGCCGAACTCGCGATCCGCGTCCCCGACCTCGTGGACGAACTCGAAGGCGGCGGACACCTTCGCCGGCAGAAATCCGCGAGCCAGACGCTCGCCGACCTCCGATACGGGCTCGGCGACCCCGATCAGCACGTCTGGTTGCGCCGCTATTTCCAGACCGAATTCATGCGACTCGGCCTCCGCGACATCCTGGGACTCGTCGACGCCGAGGACGCCAATCGCGAACTCTCCTCGCTCGCCGAGGCCTGCCTCGAGTACGCCCTCGAGGTGGTCACCCGGAAGAACCGACTTCGCAAACCACCCTTCTCCGTGATCGCCCTCGGGAAATTCGGCGGATCGGAACTCGTTTATGGCTCCGACCTCGACGTCCTATTCGTCGCCCCCGACGCGACCCGGAATCTGCCCCGCCTTCAACGGATCGCCGGACAGATGGTCGACCTTCTGATGTCGCGCACCGAGCACGGTGCCGTCTTCGAACTGGATTGCCGCCTCCGGCCCGACGGCGAGAAGGGACTCCTGGTCAATAGCCTCCAGGCTCACGAGGACTACTATCGGAACCGGGCGATGCTGTGGGAAATCCAGTCACTGACCCGGGCCCGGCACGTCGCCGGCCACGAAGCCACCGGTCAGGCCTTCCTCGATCTGGCTCGTCGCCTCACCAACTTCCGCGAAGTCTCCACACCGCTCGCCGCCTACCGTTCGGACTGGAAAGGCGAGATCGCCCGGATGCGGCGGCGCATCGAACGCGAACGCACGCCGCCGGGCAAGGATGCGCTCGCCTTCAAGACCGGCTCCGGCGGCCTCATCGACGTCGAGTTCCTCGCCCAGGCCTTCGCCCTCGAGGGAGGTTGGTTCGAACCCAACACGTTGGCGTCCCTCGAACTCGCCCGCGCCTCGGGACGCCTCGAAACCGCGGAAGCCGACGTCCTGCTCCACGCCTTTCGGAAACTGCGCCGGATGGAATCCATCCTCCGGCGGTGGAGTTTCGAGGGCGAGGCCGTCCTTCCCGACGATGCCGCCGCGCTCCGACGGGTCGCCGTCCGATGCGGCTACCCGACGACCGAGGAGTTTCTCGCGGACATGACCCACTGGCGCGCGCGGATCCGTCGGATCCACCTCGCCCACCTGCCCCCCGCCGAAGCCGACGCAAGCGGGTGAACCGGGCGCGAACCCCGGTCGCCATCGCGACCGCGGAGACCGACCCGGCTGGCGTCACGCGAGCCGCCGGATCAGCAGGAGCGCCCGCGCGCACACGTCGACGGCGCGCTCCGGATTCCCCGCCTCGGCGTAACAGCGGAATTCCGGCGCATTGCCCGATGGCCGAAGATGGAGGATCTCACCGTTGGCGAACGTGACCCGGACGCCGTCGGTGCGGTTGATGGAGGCCGTCCTGGCCCCCATGAGTTCCCCGAATAGCCCATCAATTTCCTGGGCCGCCAATCGGTCGTCCATCCCCGAAAACCGCTCCAAAATCGCGCGACTCCGCTCGGGCGCGAAGTCCGTCAACCGGTCGCTGGCCGTGGACCGCGCCGGCAGCGCCGCCACCAATTGCGCCACGGTCTTCCCCTCGCTCCGCGCCAGGAGCAGAACCCCGATCAGGACGATCATCGCGTCCCGTGTCGGCAGCTTTCCCAAGGGCTTTCCCATTGGCGAAAGATCGGTCTGAATCATGAACCCGCCGTTCGCCTCGTAACCGACCACCCGCAAACGACCCTCGCGCTCCGCGTCCGCCATCGCCTCCACCACATACGGCGATCCGATCCGGGTCCGCCGCACCTCGCGAAACCAGCCGCATTGCTCAACCACGGTGTTGGAGCTCACCGGGGTCACCACCGAATCCGCCTTCAGGAATCGCGCGCACAGAACCCCCGTGAGATCCCCGCGGATCCATTCCCCGTGCGCGTCGCTCAACAGGGGCCTGTCACTGTCGCCGTCGGCCGAAACAATCGCGTCGAACGGCTCCCTGGCGGCCCATTCACGCGCCAATTCCACGTCCTCGGGACGGATCGCCTCCGTGTCCACGGAAACGAACCGATCCGACCGCCCCAAGGCCGTCACCTCCGCGCCCAGACCCTTCAGAATCTCCACGATCACATCCCGCCCGACAGCCGAATGCTGGTAGACCCCCAGCCTCGATCCCGTGAGCGGCTCGCCAGGGAAAGCGTCGAGGTACCGCCGCACATACCCATGCCGAACTCCGTCGTCGACCGGTGGCGCCACAACCGGGTCCCGGAACCTCCCCTGTTCATCAAAAACGCCATCATCCCAGGCCACCACTTCCGACATGATCCCGGTCTCGTCGCTCTTGAGGATCTCACCGGTGGCCTTGTTGAACTTGATTCCGTTCCGATCGTCCGGGATGTGGCTCCCGGTCACCATGATCGCCGGGATTCCCCGCTCCAATCCCCGCAACGCGACCGCCGGCGACGGCACCTTCCCGGCGTTGACCGGCACGCATCCCATGTCGCGAATCGCGCCGAAAACCGCCGCCATGATCCGGTCCGTGCTCGGTCGAAAATCACCGCCCACGACGACCTCCGACCCGGACCCTCGGAGTTCGCCGATCGTCCTCAGGTACTGAAGGAACCCCTTCGCGTATCCGTGGCAGACCTGGTCCGTCATGGCGTCCGCGAGCCCCCGGGCCCCGCTCGTGCCGAACTTCACCCCGGTCAGGGCCATCATCTCGGCGATGCTTCGCTTCATGGGATCGATCACTCAGATGGTCTGCGCCAGGAATCCACCGTCCACCACGATATCCGTGCCGGTCACGAACCCGCTGGCCTCCGAGCTCGCAAGGAACACCGCCGCGCCCACCAGTTCGCGGGCCTCGCCAAACCGACGCATCGGCGTGTGACCCAGGATCGACTGCGCCCGCGGCGTCGGAGATCCGTCCGCATTGAAAAGCAGCCGCCTGTTCTGTTCCGCGGGGAAGAACCCCGGCGTGATCGCATTGACGCGGACCCCGGCCTCGGCCCACTCGCGCGCGAGGAAACGTGTCAGATTCAGGACCGCCGCCTTGGACGCCGAATAGGCCACCACCCGGGACAACGGCAGACGCGCGGATGCGCTGGCCACGTTGATGATGGAACCCCGGCCGCGGGCCGCCATCGGCGGGCCAAAAACCTGGCACGGCAGAACCACGCCTCCCACAAGGTTCAAATCGAAATTCGCCCGCCAATCGTCCAGTCCGATCTGATCGAACGGCCGCTCCGCCGTCACCGTCACCTTCGGATCGTTCCCACCCGCCCCATTCACCAGGACGGTCGGCTCCCCGAAGGCGGCAACAACCCCCGCCCTCGCCTGCTCGAGGCTCTCCCGGCTCAACGCATCCACCGCGAAAAACGCGGCCCGCCCGCCCGCCGACTCGATCACCGCGACCCGCGCCGCGCCGCGCTCGGGATTCCGTCCCAGGACCGCCACCGACGCGCCCGCCTTCGCCAGTCCCTCCGCGATGGCCCCTCCCAGGATGCCGGTCGCTCCAATGACCACCGCAACGTCCTTCTTGAGATCAAATAAATCGCTCATGATCGGGCCTCCAGCGTGGGGTAGCCCCGTCTCGTTAAAAAGCCCGATTTCACCCCCGCAATTTCAACTTCCCTCGAGCCCCCCAGGTCCGTCTTATCGGCGCGTGCCAACCCCAATCCCCCGTCGCCCGCTCGGTCGCACCGGCCTCCAACTGCCGATTCTCGGATTCGGTGCCAGCTCCCTGGGGCAGGAGTTCCGGCAGGTCACCCTGGACGAGGCGATGCAAAGCGTCCGCGTCGCGCTCGATTGCGGCCTGGATTTCATCGACACCTCCCCGTTCTACGGCCGCGGCATGAGTGAGATTCTCCTCGGACTCGCCCTCCGCGACGTCCCCCGGGATCAGTACATTCTCTGCTCCAAACTGGGCCGCTACGATCTCGGCCATTTCGATTTCTCCGCCAAACGGGTCGCCGAAAGCGTCGATGTCAGCCTTCACCGACTTCGCACCGACCATCTCGACATCATCCTTTGCCATGACATCGAGTTCGTCCCGATGCAGCAGATCGTCGACGAAACCCTCCCCGCGCTACGCCGCGTCCAGCAGGCGGGCAAGGTCCGCTTCCTCGGCATCAGCGGATACCCACAGAAGATTTTCCGGTTCGTCGCCGACCAAGCCGAGATCGACTGCGTTCTCAGCTACAACCAGTACACGCTCCAAAACACGCGGTTCGCCGACGAAACGGTTCCGTACCTCAAGGCGAAGGGCATCGGCGTCATGAATGCAGGTCCGTTCAGCGCGCGATTGCTCACGAACGCCACCCTCCCCGCCTGGCTCAAGGAACCGGAAAACGTCAAGACCGCCGCCCGCGCGGCGGCCCGCATCTGCTCCGACCACGGCACCGACATCGCCAAGCTCGCCCTTCAGTTCAGCGTCGCCCACCCGGACATCGCGACCACCATCGCGGGCAGCGCCAATCCCACCAACATCCGGCGCTGGTCCGAATGGATCCGGGAATCCCCCGACCCGGAACTCCTCCGCCAGGTCCTCGACGTCTTCGCCCCGGTCCGGAATCTCGGCCACGTCGAAGGCCTTCCCGAGAACAACTGAACCGCGGGAAACGGTATCGGTTGCGCCCAACCCTATTCACTTTCCGGATTCCCCCTTGAACCGACCCGGGTCGCCGATAGACTCGCGCCTCGGACACAAAGGCCCTCCCTATGAGTCCTATTCTTGTTTTGATCGGCCGCCGATTCCTCCCGGGTCCCCTTCGCGCGCGAAATCCCCAGCGGGTCTTACCCACCCCGGTTCTTCCGCTGTTCCTCGCCATTCCGGCGCTACTCCTCGCGCCCGCATCCCCGACACCCGCGGCCGACGGCGTCATGACCGAGAGCCGGATGCCGTATCGCCATGTGATCCCCCTGCGGGACCACGCCGGCGACATGATCACCCCGCCGGCCGCGCTCGACGAGGACGGGAAACCGCAAGATCCGCGCGGCAATCCCCTTTCCACGGCGCAAACGTGCGGACGCTGCCATGACTACGCCTCGATTTCCCAGGGCTGGCACTTCAATGCGGCCCACACCAACGTCGCCGCCGGCCGCCCCGGGGAGCCGTGGATCCTGACCGATCCGGCCACGCGCACCCAGATTCCGCTCTCCTACCGCGGATGGCGGGGAACGTTCCTTCCCGCGGACGTCGGGCTGTCGGACTTCGATTTCCTCGTGAATTTCGCCCGCCATTACCCGGGCGGCGGCGTGGGCGAACCCGCCAGCGAACGCATCGCGGGCACCAACGATGTCCGATTGCGCCGAATGCAGATCACGGGAGCCCTCGAGATCGACTGTCTGATCTGCCACGCCAAACACGGTCACTACGACCATGAGGCCCGCTTCAAGGCCGTCAGCGCCGAGAACTTCAAGTGGGCGCCGACGATCGCCTCCGAACTCGGCGCCTACGGCGCCACCCGGCCCGCCAAGGCCTTCGCCGACGCCTGGCGTCCCCCCAGGCCGGCGCCCGCCAACCTTCCCCCCATCAAGTACGAACGCGGCCGGTTCGACATCGCCAATCACGTCGCGATCGAAGTCACCCGAAAGCCGCCCCCGTCCAACTGCTACTACTGCCACACCAGCGAATCCCAACTCGGCGGCTCGCGCTGGCATTCCGATGGCGATGTCCATATCCGCGCCGGGATGTCCTGCGTCGACTGCCACCGCAACGGAATCGATCACCAGATCGTCCGCGGTTACGAAGGCGAAAGCCGCGACCGCTCCCCCAGCGCCGCTTCCATCGATCTCCAAACCCAACTCATCCTTCGCGACGATCCCGCGATCTCGGAAGCCGACGCGCGCCGTCTCGCCGAAACCCAACTCGCCGACGAACTCGGCAAAGTGGAAACGCTCACGTGCGGCGGCTGCCACTTCGGCTCCCCCGACGGCAAGTTCCCAGGCCGTCTCGGAGCCCCAAAGCCCCACCACGCCGGTTTCCCGCCAATCCACTTCGAGAAGCTCACGTGCACCGCATGCCATTCCGGCCCCGTGCCCGGTGACGCCGCCGAAATCGTCCACACATCCCTCGCCCACAAACTGGGATTGCCCGCCCCGATGCGAGGCGCCAACACCGCCCCAGGCATCGTCCAACCGGTCTTCCTCAGGACGTCCTCCGGCCAAATCGCCCCGCACAAGGTCGTCTGGCCCGCTTACTGGGGCGTCCTCTCCAATGGCCTCGTCCGACCCCTCCTCCCCGAAGCGGTCGCCAAAAGCGCCGGTGACAAGTTCCCCACCCAGTCCACAGCCGACATCGAACGCGATCCGTACAAGACCAAACCCCTGTCCGCCGACCAGATCCGGGAAATCCTCACCGCCCTCGGGTCCGGAATGTCCAATGCCGAACCCGTCCTCGTCGCGAGCGGCAAACTCCACCGCCTCGCCGAAAACGAGGTCCGGTCGGAGGAACACGAGGCCGCCTCCCCCTACGCCTGGCCCGTCGGCCACGACGTCCGTCCCGCGTCGCAGTCGGTCGGGGCGGCGAAAGGCTGCGCCGACTGTCATTCGGAGGATTCGCCGATCTACTTCGGAACCGTCACGGCCCGCGGCCCCGTGGACCCGACCGAAGCGATCACCCGGACCCACCTCGAACTTCGCAGCGAGGACCCCGCCGTGGTGTCGACGTTCGCCTTCACCTTCAAGTTCCGCCCGATGCTCAAGGTCGTCACCTTCGGCTGCGCGATCATCCTTCTCGGAGCCGTGCTCGGCCGGTTCCTTGTCGTTCTTTCGGGTGCCCGTCACAGCGTGGGGCGTCACTCCAAGTAGGAAAGGAATTGCCATGGCTCCAACCTTGATCCCTCCAGCCCCCGCCGCTCCGGCCACCCCGGTTCCGTCCCTGGGCGCCCTCGCGCGCCTCGCCTACTTCCTGATGTTCGTCGGCTTGCTCGCGGGCGCCGTGAGCGGCATCGGCACATTCGCCCTCGGCCAGGCCCCCATGACCCAGTGGGTCCTCATGGCCCATGTCGGCGCCTCGCCGCTCTTCGCCGTGGGACTGACGCTCGTCGCCCTCACGTGGCCTTCCCGCGAGGCGCGCTACGGCCGATTCTCGTGGTTCCTGTTCTGGCTCCTTCTCCTCGCCGGCTGGGTCCTCATCGTCTCCGGCGTCCTCCCGATGACTCCCCTCGCCGGCACGGAGGGCCAGCACCAGCTCTACCTCATCCACCGCTATTCAGGCATCGCGACCGCCGCCCTGGCCCTCTTGCATCTCCTGTCCCTTCGACCCAGGCGTTGAGCCTGGCGCCCCCGGATCCGCCCCGGAGTAGCGGATCCGGAAACGGGTAGGGCTGCAACGGCCGACAACGGTCTTTCGTTGGGAATGGGGGGCCCGTCGATGCGTCCGTTCCCGTCCGTTCCCAGGAAAGTCTCGCCCCCACGGCGACCCACGCTATCGTCCCCGGACCTTGGATGAGACAGAGCACCCACGAGCCCGGCACCAACGCGTCGCCCTCCCGATTCTTCAACCGTGAACTCAGTTGGCTGGCGTTCAATCAGCGGGTCCTGGAGGAAGCCATGGACTCCGCCAATCCGCTCCTCGAACGGGTCAAATTCTTCTGCATCACCCATTCGAACCTGGACGAGTTCTTCGAGGTCCGCGTCGCCGGGCTGCGACAACAGGATGCCGTCGGGTCCACCGAACTGACCACCGACGGACTGACCGCGCACCAGGCGCTCCCGGTGGTTCGCCAACGGATCCGCCAGATGGTCGACGAAACCTACGCTTGTTGGCGCAATCATCTCGTCCCCGAACTCGCCAAGCACGACATCCGGTTCGTCCGGATCGAGCAACTCGATGAAAGCGACCTCGCCTGGCTCGAATCGGTGTACCGGGAACGCGTCCATCCCGTCCTCACACCGCTCGCAATCGACCAATCCCATCCGTTTCCGATTCTGCGCAACCGGGCGCTCAACGTCGTCGTCAAACTCGTCGACCACCGCGGCGCAAAGCCCGAGGAAAAGCTCAGTGTCATCCAAGTCCCCGACAACCTCCCCCGGCTCATGAGGTTCCCGCGCTCCGACGGCCGGCAGGATTACATCTTCCTCGGCCGTCTGATCGCCCATTTCCTGGCCCGCCTGTTCGTCGGAATGGAGATCCTGGGCCACTGGAATGTCCGGGTCACCCGGAACGGCGACCTGTATTTCGAAACCGAAGAGGTCGAATCGCTCCTCAAGACCGTGGAGAAGGAGATCCAGAACCGCCTCCGCGGCCAGGCCGTCCGCCTCGAAGTGAGTGATGACTGCCCGGCCGACGTCTGCGGGAAGCTGCTCGAACACCTCGCCCTCGGACCCGAGGACCTCTACCGGATCGATGGACCGCTCCACGCCAGTCAGATCATCAGCATCACCGAGGGCCCTCAGAAACCCGCCCTCCGCGACCCGCCCCACGTCGCGCCCGTCGCTGTCGTCGTCGACGACGAAAAGGACATCTTCGCGGCCATCCGCCAGCGGGACATCCTCCTCCACCACCCCTACGAAAGCTTCGAGACCGTCGTCGAATTCATGGAGGCCGCCGCCGCCGATCGCGACGTTCTCGCCATCAAGCAAACCCTGTACCGAACCGGAGGCGACACGCGGATCATCAACGCGCTCAGCGACGCCGCGCGCGGCGGCAAACAGGTGACCGCCATCGTCGAACTCAAGGCCCGTTTCGACGAGCACAACAACATCAAGTGGGCCCGCCGGCTCGAACAGGCCGGCGTCCACGTCGTCTATGGCCTTCTCGGCTACAAGATCCATTCCAAGGTGGCCCTCGTCGTTCGCGCCGAAGCCGGTCGGATCCGCCGCTACGTCCACGCCGCCACCGGCAATTACAACGCGACCACCGCCAAGTTCTACACGGACCTCGGCCTGCTCACGTGCCGGCCCGATTTCGGCGAGGACGCCACCCAGCTGTTCAACCTCCTCACCGGAATCTGCCAGTTCCAACCGATGCGCCGGTTCCTCGTCGCTCCGTTTCAGCTCCATGAACGAATGCTCGAGCTCATCCAGAACGAGGAACGCAACGCCGAACGCGGCCTCCCCGCCCGGATCATCGCCAAGATGAATTCCCTCGTGGACCCCGCCGTCATCGACGCGCTCTACTCCGCGTCCCGCAAAGGGGTCTCCATCGACCTCATCGTCCGCGGAATCTGCTGCCTCCGTCCCGGCATCCCCGGCTTCAGCCACAACATCCGCGTCCGAAGCATCGTCGACCGTTTCCTCGAACACAGCCGGATCTTCTACTTCGAAAACGCCGCCGATCCGAAGGTCTTCCTCGGCAGCGCCGACTGGATGCCCCGCAATTTCTTCCGACGCGTCGAGGTCGTCGTCCCCATCGAGGATGGCGTGCTCAGGGATCGCATCGTCAGCGAAATCCTCGACGCCTACCTCGCCGACAACACCCGCGCCCGAATCCTCCACGCGGACGGTACGTACGTCCGACCCGCGCGAACGCCCCACACCGCGATGCGCCGGTCGCAGGTCGACCTTCTGCTCGCCGCCCGACGCGTCTCGCAACCCGACGCTGGAACCGGAGCCGGGACTCCCCCAACCGCCGCCTACACACCCCCCGCCCTGCGGCGGTCCCAGCGGCGGACTCCCAAAACCGTCACCGTGCGCCGCAAACCCGCGGGCCCCTGAAATTCCACACCGGGCCGATGAAACGCGTGGGTCTTTACGGGGGGTCCTTCGACCCGGTCCACCTCGGCCACCTGCTCGTCGCCGAAGCCGCCCTCGAGGAATTCCAACTCGAACGACTGCTCGTCATCCCCGCCGCTCAATCCCCCTTCAAACCCGGAACGGCCCCTTCGGTTCCCAGCGTCCGACTTCGAATGCTCCGACTCGCTTTCGCCGGCACGCCCCAGGTCGAAATCGACGACCAGGAAATCCGTCGTGGAGGTGTTTCGTACAGCGTCGAAACCGCCGCCGCCTGCGCCCGGCGTTTCCCCGATGCTTCCCTCTGCTGGCTCATCGGCGCCGATCACGTCCAGTCGCTGCCCGCCTGGCGGCAGGCCGCGAAACTCGCCGAACTCGTGGAGTTCGTCGTGATACCCCGGCCGGGAATCGATTCCTCCGCGCCCCGCCCAGCCGGATTCCGCCTCCATTTCCTCCGCGGATTCCCCCTCGCCATCTCCGCCTCCGAGATCCGCGCCCGCGCACGCGCCGGACGATCCCTCCGCCACCTCGTCCCGGACGCCGTCGCCGAGGTGATCGCCACCGAAGGCCTCTACCGGGAACGCGCCAACGCCTGACCCGCCGAATCCGCGAGTTCGATCGATTCGATCGATTCTTCGCCCTCCATGGCACCATGAGAGCGCCCGGCTTCAACGGCCCCGCCCTGTCGCGTCGCGTCGGGCCCGGACCCAAAACCCCGCGTAAGAAACCACGAAGCGCACGAAGAGCACGAAGGGAGAGGCGGAAGCGAGTCCCTGATCGGGATTGACCTGTAGCGGATTGCCGAGGCCGGAACGAATCATGCTTCCTTCGTGTCCTTCGTGCCTTCGTGGTGGGATCGCTTTCTCCCAGGCGCCCCTATCCGGAGATCAGGGCCGGAATTCCGGGCTTGTGCGCCACCTTCGCATCTGAGAAGTAAACCCGGTCGATGACACACGTCCGCCATCCAGGCCCGGCAACCCAAGCGTTCCGTCCCTTCATCGGGTCGCGGGCGATTGGCTCGATTCCGTGCCGACCGGGTTGCTGACCGTGTTTTCACCTGACGAAAACCCCGTTCCGCAATCCGGAACGGGGTTTTCGCCTTTCGAGGATCCCACTTGATGAAGACCAAGACGATCGAGATCTACGACACCACGCTCCGCGACGGAGCGCAGGCCGAAGGCATCAATTTCTCGCTCAACGACAAGATCCGGATCGCCGAGCGCCTCGACGCCTTCGGCATCCACTACATCGAGGGCGGGTGGCCCGGGTCCAACCCGAAGGACATGGAGTTCTTCCGCCACGCGGCCCGTCGCCGCTGGCGCTCCGCCCGCATCGCCGCTTTCAGCATGACCCGCCGCAAGGGCGTCGCCGTCCAGGACGACACCCTCATGCGCCAGGTTCTCGAAGCGGAGTCCCCCGTCGTTACCATCGTCGGAAAAACCTGGCTCCTCCATGTGACCGAGGTCCTCCGAGCCAAACCCGACGAAAACCTCGCGATGATCGCCGACACCATCCGCTTTCTGAAGGACCACGGCAAAACCGTCTTCTACGACGCGGAGCACAGCTTCGATGGCCACGCCGACGAACCCGAATACGCCCTCGCCACCTGGCTGGCCGCCGAGAAAGCGGGCGCCGACGGCGTCATCCTCTGCGACACGAACGGCGGAAGGCTGCCTTCCGAGATCGCCCGAACCACCGCGATCGCCGTCTCCAAGCTCAAGTGCCGGGTCGGCATCCACACCCACAACGATTGCGGATTCGGCGTCGCCAACGCCATCGCCGCCATCGACGCCGGCGCCACCCAGGTCCAGGGCACCATCAACGGGTACGGCGAACGCACCGGCAACTGCAACCTCACCAGCGTCCTGCCCACGCTCCACTTCAAAATGGGACTCCGCGGCGTCCCACCGAAATCACTGCCGAAACTCAAGGTGTTCGCCGAATTCATCGACGAGATCGCGAACGTCCGACACGACCCGCGCCAACCCTGGATCGGCCAGACCGCGTTCGCCCACAAGGGCGGCATGCACGTCCACGCCATCGACCGCGTCGCCCGCAGCTACGAACACATCCAACCCGAGGCCGTCGGGAATTCGCGCCGGGTGCTCGTCAGCGACATGTCCGGCCGGACCAACATCCTCATGAAGGCGGCCGAACTGGGATTCAAACTCGATCCCAACGCCCCCGAAACCCGCGCCATCACCGCCAAGGTCAAGGAACTCGAATCCGCCGGATTCGAGTACGAAGCCGCCGAAGCGTCCCTCGCCCTCCTCATCCGCGGCGTCCTCGATCACAATCCCGAACTCCTGTTCACCGTGGATTCCTACCACGTCTCCATGCGGGGCAACGGCGAAGCCTCCGTCTGCGAAGCCACCGTCAAGATCCGCGTCGGTGACAAAGTCCATCACACCGTCGCCGAGGGCGACGGCCCCGTGAACGCCCTCGACGGCGCCGTCCGCGCCGCTCTCGCCAAGTCCTTCCCCGTCCTTCGGAAGATCCGCCTCACCGACTACAAGGTCCGAATCCTGGACGGAGTCGCCGGCACCGCCGCCATGACCCGAGTCCTGATCACCTCCAGCGACGGCAAACGCGAATGGGGAACCGTCGGCGTCAGCGAAAACATCATCACGGCATCCCTCCAGGCGCTCGTCGATTCCCTCGAATACGCCCTCGTCGGGTTCTGACCGCTCCCGTCGGTTCCGTCGGGACGCCGACAACGACTATCGCTGGCAGGCGTTGACCGCGAGAGCGCGGACAACTCGGATGCGCCGGAGCCGCCGCCGCCGTCATCGTGGTTGTCGACGGCGCCGAGTTGGATCACCCTCGCCGCCCATGAAGCCGGTATCTCTCCTGCTGGGCCTGCTCGCATTCACCGTGGCCGCGAACGGCGATCCCTGGGTCACCTACCAACCCCCGGCCGACAAGGCCAACGGACGGCACATCGTCCTCCTGAGCGGAGATGAGGAGTACCGCTCGGAGGAATCGCTGCCCGCCCTGGGCAAAATCCTCAGCCAACGTCACGGGTTCAAGTGCACGGTGCTCTTCAGCCAGGACGCTTCGGGGATCATCGATCCCAACAACCAGACCAACATCCCCGGCATGCACCTGCTGGCCGGAGCCGATCTCGTCGTGAACCAGTTCCGCTTCCGGGAACTTCCCGATCCCGACATGAAGCACTTCGTCGACTACCTCGACTCCGGCAAGCCGATGATCGTCCTTCGGACAGGCAACCACGCCTTCAACTACACCCGCAACAAGACCAGCCCGTACGCGAAGTACAGTTACTCCGCGCCCGGCGGCGGCTTCGGCGGAATGACCGTCGGCGAGTCGTGGACCTACCACCACGGAAACCATGGGAGCGAAGCCACCCGCGGCCTCGTGGACGGTCAGAACCGGAAGCATCCGATCCTGAAATCCGTGAAGGACGTCTTCGGACCGTCCGACGTCTACGGCGTGAACGCGGACTTCCCCGCGGACGCCAAGGTCCTCCTCTGGGGAATGACCCTCGTCGGCATGAAACCCGAGGACCCGCCGCAACTGAACAAGGCGATCATGCCGCTCGCTTGGCTGCGCGACGTCAAAACCGGAGGCGACCGCACGTCGCGGATCCTCTGCTCCACCATCGGCGCCGCCGTCGACCTCGCCAGCGAGGATCTCCGGCGCTTTGTCGTCAACGCCTGCTACGATCTCACCGGTCTTGCCGTGCCGGACAAAGCCGACGTCACGCCGATCGGCGAGTTCAACCCCACCATGTTCGGGTTCAACAAATTCAAGCGCGGCGTCCCCGTCTCTTCCCACGTCCTGAAGTGACCGGTCGGTGAGGGTCCTCTCCGGGTGTCCTGCGGGTGCCGGACGCGCGGGTTCCTCCGGGTTCACAAGACGAAGGGGACGGTCCTCCCTTGGACCCACTTGACCGCCGAGCCGACTTTCCCTAGTCAAATCCGCCCATGAGTCAGAAGCAGCACCATACGTTCCAGGCCGAAATCCAGCGCGTCCTGGATATCGTCATCCACAGCCTCTACACGGACCGCGAGATCTTCCTTCGCGAACTGATCTCCAACGCGGCCGACGCCCTCGAAAAACTGCGCTTCCTCCAGACGTCCGGACAGCCGCTCTTCCAGCCCGAACGACCCCTCGAGATCAACCTCACCGCCGACAACAAGGAAGCCACCCTCGCGATCGCCGACGCGGGAATCGGCATGACCCGCGATGATCTGGTCGAAAACCTCGGCACGATCGCCCACTCCGGTTCCAAGGCCTTCCTTCAGAAACTTTCCGAAGCGAAGGAAAAGCCGGCGCTCAACCTCATTGGCCAGTTCGGCGTCGGCTTCTATTCCGCGTTCATGGTCGCCACCAAGGTCGAGGTCTTCACCCGGTCCCATCAACCCGACGAACCGGGCTGGCTCTGGACCTCCGACGGCGCCGGCGGATACGAAATCGAACCCGCGCCCGACGACACACCCCGCGGAACGCGGATCGTCCTGCACCTCAAGGAGGACGCGAAGGAGTTCGCGGAGAATTTCAATGTCCAGAACATCGTCCGGCGCTACTCCAGCTTCGTCCCCTTTCCAATCAAGCTGAACGGCGAAGCCATCAACACCGTCCAGGCCCTCTGGACCCGCCCCAAATCCGAGATCAAGGACGAGGAGTACAAGGAATTCTACGAGTTCATCGGCCACGATCCCACCCCCCCGCTCGCCCACCTCCATTTCACCGCCGACGCCCCCCTCGCCCTCCAGGCGCTCCTCTTCGTCCCGTCGCGCAACCTGGAAACCCTCGGCATCGGAAAAGCCGAATCCGAGGTCAACCTGCACTGCCGGAAGATCCTCATCCAACCCAAGGCCAAGGAACTCTTCCCCGACTGGCTCCGATTCCTGAAGGGCGTCGTCGATTCCGAGGACCTCCCGCTCAACATCTCGCGCGAAGCCATGCAGGACAGCGCGCTGATGAAGAAGCTCAACCGCGTCCTCACCGGCCGCTTCATCAAATTCCTCGCCGAACTCTCCGAGAAGGAACCCGAGACCTACGGCAAGGTCTACGCCGCCCACGGGCGTTTCCTCAAGGAGGGCGCCATCACCGACTTCGATCACCGCGAAGGCCTCGCCAAACTGCTCCGGTTCGAATCCTCCCTCACGCCGGCCGGCCAGACCACGTCGCTCGTCGACTACGTCACCCGCATGAAGGAGGGACAGAACGACATCTACCACCTCGGCGCGCCGAATCGTGAAGCCGCGGAAGCCAGCCCCTACTTCGAAGCCTGCAAGGCCCTCGGACACGAGGTCCTCTTCGCCTACGAACCCGTCGACGAATTCGTCTTCGAGCACCTCCGGGATTTTCAGGGGAAACCCCTCAAACCCGCCGAAAAAGCCGATCTCAAACTCGACCGCGGCGAGGGCGGGTTGTCCGACGACGACGCCCGATCGCTCGGCAACTTCATCAAGGAATCCCTCGGCGACCGCGTCGACGAGGTCCGGACATCCCAACGCCTCGTCGACAGCCCGGCGGTCGTGGTCGACGCCGATGAATACACCACCGCTTCCATGCGCAGGATCCTCAAGGCGATGAAGCAGGAAGGCGACGCCGCCGGCTCCAAGGGCTCCAAGCTCCATCTGGAGATCAACCCGCGCCATCCCGTCATCCTGGGACTCTTCCAACTCCGGCAATCCAACCCGCCCCTCGCCGCCAAGGTCTCCGAACAGGTTTTCGACAATGCCCGACTCGGCGCCGGCCTGCTCGAGGATCCCCAAACGCTGCTCCGACGCATGAACGAGTTGCTGGAACACCTGGTCACACCCCGTTCCTGAACGTCCTGATGGGGCATCCGCCCGAATCGTCCCACAATCCCGCGACGGCCGACGTTCCTTCGCCGGCCGTCGAACGGTTCCTCGACCACGTCGACGCATCCCTCGCCGACGGCGCCTTCGTCCGGCTCGTCCTCTCACGCCCCACCCCCGCGTCCGGCGATGTCACCCGCATCGAGGGACGCCTGATCGTCCTCCGGAACGCTCCCACGCTGAGCCTGACGCTCCACGAAGCGCGCAAGGATTCCGTCCGGAATCTCGCCGTCTCCGAGGCGCGCCCGTGGCTCTCGCGGACGCTGGGCGCCCAATTCGAATCCGCGTTCCTCGAATCCACCCGCCAGGATTGGCAGCTCATGCTCGCGAATCCGCGTTCGCACCGGCTGGTGGCCCACTCCCCACGCCGCACCACCGCGCCCGATCGCTCCCATGACCGCCCACGCCCGGTTTCGCTCGACGCCTCGGCCCGCGACTGGATGGCGGCCCTCGGCCTCACCGATGAGCAGGGCCGGCCCTTGCCCAAACGCGCCGACAAGGTCCGCCAGATCCTCCGGTACGCGGAGATCCTCGGCCATCTGCTCAAGGAAACCGATCTGGAGTCGAGTCCGCCGATCCACGTCGCCGACATGGGCTGCGGACGCGGCGCCCTGACCTTTGCCGCCTGGCAGTTGCTCCACCGCCAGATGGGCCTTCCCGCCGAAGTCGTGGGAGTCGAACTCCGACCGGACCTCGCCGCCGAGGCCCAGCGGACCGTCGAACGCTTGGGGCTGGAATCGATCCGATTCCGCGCGGGATCGATCGAGGACGCGGAATTCGGCGCGAACCAAGTCGACATCCTCATCGCGCTCCACGCCTGCAACACCGCCACCGACGACGCCCTGCGCCGCGGCGTTCAACTCGGCTCACGCCTCATCCTCGTCGCCCCATGCTGCCACCAGGAACTCCGCCCCGGCCTCGGCCGACCCGAGTTGTTCGCGCCACTGCTCGACCACGGAATCTTCGGGGAGCGGTTCGCGGAGTGGCTCACCGACGGCCTGCGCGTTCTCGCCCTCGAAGCCGCGGGCTACCACACCAAGGCCATCGAATTCATCGGATCCGAACACACTCCCAAGAACCTCCTCATCGCCGGAATCCGATCCGGTGACTCGCCCGGATCCGAACGACGAAGCCGCGCCCGGGAACAACTCCGCGCGCTCAAGGACCATTTCCACCCGGGACACCTCGCGCTCGACGCGATTCCCTATTCCCCTCCGGCATGAAAGCCGACCCGCGCGACTGGGATCGGTTGCGGCGGCTGCGCAAGGCATTCCTCGACGGCACCGCCGGCGAAGCGGATTACTGGCGAAACGCGGACGACCTCGCCGCGTACGACGCCACCTTCGCCCAGCGCATCGGTTGGAAATGGGATTTCGTCCTGGCTGATCTCGAAGGCCAGGGTTGGAAGCCGCCGTCCGGACCGTTGCTGGACTGGGGTTGCGGCTCCGGGATCGCTTCCCGCGCATTCCTCGACCGGTTCCCATCCGCCGGAGTCACCGCCGTCCACTATTGGGACCGCTCGCCGATGGCCGTCGACTTCGCCTCCCGGCGCGCCCGCGACCGGTTCCCGGGCCTCCCGATCGTCGCGGGACTGCCCGACGCGTCCGCGATCGTCCTCGTCAGCCACGTCCTGACCGAGTTGGCGCCGACTCAAGTCGAGGCGCTGCTCTCGATCCTGACCCCGGCCACTTCAGTCCTCTGGGTGGAACCGGGCACCTACGAAGCCAGCCTCGCTTTGATCGCCATCCGCGAACGGATGCGCCACGCCTTCAACCCGATCGCTCCCTGCCCCCACGCCGGCACCTGTGGAGTCCTTCAGCCGGGCAACGAATCCCACTGGTGCCATCACTTCGCCACGCCACCCCCCGGCGTGTTCACCGATCCCATCTGGTCCCGATTCAGCCACACACTCGGGATCGATTTGCGCAGCATTCCGCTGAGCTACCTCGTCCTCGACCGGCGCCCACGCGATCCGCTTCCACCCGGCACCGCCCGAACCATCGGACGCCCGTCGACCAACAAGGTCGATACCCGGTACATCGTTTGCACGTCCGGCGGAGTCGCCGAAGCGCGCCTCCCACGCCGCGATTTTCCCGAGGTCTGGCGCGACGCAAAAAAGGACCGGTTGCCATCCCTCCAGACCTGGGAGCGCGACGACTCCGGTACTCCCGTGGGCGTGGGACCGGCAATTCCCTCGCGAGCGCCCTCCGCTTCGCCTAACGTTTCCCACGACGGCACATGAAAAAAAGCGCCCCCCTCGTCGGCATCATCATGGGCAGTGACTCCGACTGGCCCACGCTTCGGCTCGCCGCTGAAGTCTGCGCGGAATTCGGGGTTCCCCACGAGGCCCGCGTCGTCTCGGCGCATCGCACCCCCGATGACATGGCGCGCTACGGGCGGACCGCCGCCCGCCGCGGACTCCAGGTGCTGATCGCCGGTGCCGGAGGCGCGGCGCACCTGCCGGGGATGATCGCGAGCCACACGATTCTCCCCGTCATCGGTGTCCCGATTCAAAGCAAGGCCCTCCAGGGCCTCGACTCCCTGCTCTCGATCGTCCAGATGCCGGCGGGCGTCCCTGTCGCCACCGTGGCCATCGGCGCCGGAAAAAACGCCGGCCTGCTCGCCATTCAGATTCTGGCCACCCACGATCCCGCCCTCGCCCGGAAACTCCAGGCTTACAAGGCCTCGATCGCCAGGGAATCGCGCGGCAAAAACAGGAACCTGACCCCGACGCCCGGAAAACCCTGAGGGCCCACCGGACGTCACGAGTCTGAACTCGAGCCTTCCCCCTCCGTGCCTCCGCGCCTCCGTGTGATCCGTCTCGGGTTCGTGGTCCCAACGCGTGCCCGAAATTGGAGGATCTCACCCGCCACTTCCACTCACTTCACGGGCTTCGGCTTCATCCGGGTGACCTTGTAGACCTCACCCTTCTTGTCGTAGGTGGTCCACTCGCCGACTTGTTCGCCGGCCTCGAAATTCCCGGAACGCAGCTTGGTGCCGTCCTTCCGGAACCATTCCCAGTAACCCACCGGAGTCTCCCCATCGACCTGGCCCCGCGCCCAGACGGTCCCGTCCTTGTGATACTCGGTGTGGGGAGTCACCGTTTTTCGTTTTGCAGGCATGATTGTGGATGCGGAAACAATCCCAACCAGGCCCAACCCGCGAGAAAAAAGACTCCACCGAGGGGCGTGACCGGACCCAACCAGCGCATTCCCGTCAACGCCAGGCCGTACAGACTTCCCGAAAAGAGAACGACTCCGGTCAGAAAACAGAACCACGGACCACGGCGGACGGGATTCCCGAACGCAAGGACCAGGAGCACCGACGCGTGGATGAGATGGTAGAGAACCGCGGTCTGCCAGGTCGCCGTCGCGTCGTTGCGGGCCAGGGTTTCCTTCAGCGCGTGGGCGCCGAAAGCGCCCAGGGCGACCCCAAGGAATCCCACCCAAGCCGAAACCCGGACCGCGAAGCCGTTTTGCACACCGCGAGTGTACCGGTCGCCGGGGCGGCCTCGACCCCAAATTTTGTCACGGCGCCAACACCAGTTTTCCCTTCACCCGCCGCGTCCTCAGCCGTTGGAAGGCCTCCGCGCCCCGCTCCAGGGGGATCACCTCGTCGACGCTGGCCTTGAGCCGTCCTTCCGCCGCCCACGCCAGGGTCTTCACCATGTCCTTGCGATTCCGACCGTAGCTGCCGATCAACCGCTGTTGCTTCACGAAAAGAGGCCAGAGTTGAAGCCGGATCTCCCGCCCTGCCGTGGCCCCGCAAGTCACCACCGTCCCTCCCCGCGCCAGGCAATGGAACACCTGCTCCAAGACGCGACCGCCAACGTGTTCGACGACCACGTCGACCCCCCGCTTCGCCGTCGCCTGTCGGACCTGCGCGGGCCAGGTCTCATCCCCCGAATCGACGACCACCTCCGCTCCGAGACCTTCGCAGAACGCGCGCTTCTCCGGGTTCGACGCCGTGGTGATCACATGGGCGCCCAACCCCCGCGCGATCTGGATCGCCGCGGACCCGACGCCGCTCGCTCCCCCCACCACCAGGACCCACTGCCCCGCTTCGACCCGGCAGCGGTCGGTCAGCATGTGCATCGCCGTGCTGCCCGCCAACGTCAGCGCGGCCGAGTCCGTATCCGAAACCCCATCCGGAATCCGGACCAGGGCGCGGGACGGAACCCGGCAATACTCGGCGAACCCGCCGTCGCACTGAACCCCAAGCAACAGGCCGGACAGGCACATCGACTCGTCGCCACGCACACAGAATTCGCAGGCGCCACAGAAGAGGTTGGATTGAATCGCCACCCGATCCCCGACTTTCCAGTCGGACACACCGTCACCGATGGCTTCAACCACTCCGGCCACCTCGCCGCCGGGCGTCCTCGGGAGTTCGACCGGAATCGGCAATCCGGCCTCTTCGAGCCACAGGTCGAGGCGGTTCAGTCCGCACGCGCGGACCGCGACCCGCACCTCATCC
>JBFWOK010000034.1:0-45987 GCA_050250555.1 Limisphaerales bacterium | reverse complement strand
CGATCTCCTTGATTGATCGGCCCTCCTTCGCTCCGGCAGACCGGAGCTACGGCGCGCAGCCTTCGCTGGCCTGCCAGCCGTAGCTGGCCGACAGGCCAGCGAAGGCTGGTGGCTGGGGACGGAATCGAACCGCCGACACGAGGATTTTCCGTCCTTCCAGTTTGTTGTTCTTTCGCTGCATTTTTGCGGTGTTTTCATTCGGTTGCCACACCGATTGACAACCGACTGGCAACCGCCCACCCTTTGCCCAACAAATCACGGCAATGGCCACAACGACCGCAAACCGCGACCGAGCCTTCCGAATCGTCGAGTTCACAAGACCCAGGACAGGGGAGGTTTCGTGGCGGGTCAGTGGGTCCCTCCGGGGGACCCGGATCCGCGAGAACTTCCCGTCTCGACAGCGAGCGGAAGCTCGGCGTCTTGAACTCGACCAGGAGCGTCTTGGTCAGCAATCCCCGGAAGTTCTTCGTGCAACATGGCTGACGTCGGAGCAACTCCGCGCCGCCGAGGCTGCATTCTACCGCATCCCGGAACCGGCCGAACTCGCGAAGGCCGTCGAGTGGTGGCAGACGAAAGGACGCGCCCACTCCCGCGCCCTCGCCGCGTCAGGGCGCATCAAGCTCGACGATGCCGTGGATGCGTTTGCCCGCTGGATCGATTCTGCGGTGGACCTCCGCCACGAGACGCGCCGAAACCTCCGGACGCGCATCCGCATTTTTGCCGGCGAGATCGGCAACGTCCACTTGGACGAGATCACCCGCGACGACATCAAGGCGTGGCTCACCAAGCGCTCGAAAGCTGTCTCCCCGGTTACCGCGAACAACGACCGCCGAATCGTCAGCCAGTTCTTCACTTGGTGCATGGCAGAGGATCAAAGGTATCTTATCGAGAGCCCCTGCCGCGCCATCAAAGTGGCCCTCCCCGACAAGGGCCCGCCCGAGATCTACTCCCTCCGAGAGGTGATGCGGATTCTCGCCGCCGTCCGCCGCTTCCGTAGAGGTAAGTTTCTGAAGGCCGTCGTTCTCGGGCTATTCGGTGGCCTGCGCCCCTGGGAGGCTAAACGCTTCCGCGACGAACAAATCGTCAGCCACCAGATCCGGATTGAGTCGAACCAATCAAAAACGAAGCACCCTCGAACCATCGACGTGGACCCGGTTTTGGCCGCGTGGCTTCGCGAGTGCCCGCCCGGCCCGGTGGTCGCCCCAAAGGATTCCGGGCGGCTCTGGGGTCAATTGAAGCGCAAGGCGAGGATCTCACGCTGGATTGACGATGGACTGCGCCACACCGCCATCTCTCACTATTTCCGCCGCTCGGGTTCCTACGGCTTGACCGCAGAGTGGGCCGGCAACTCGGAGGCAATCATCAAGGAGCACTACGCGGCGCGGACGACGCCGGAGGACTCGGCCAAATTCTGGACCCTCTTCCCGAACCGATCGGACCGAAAGATGGCCCTCAACACCGTTCCCGCCGTTGTGACCTTTCCAGAACCGAAAACCGCGAGGCACCACAAAGCCCGCACTCCAAAAGCCGTTGCCTAAAACGCCATGAAGCGACCTCCGAAAACGCCTCAAAAAACCTTTGCCGAACCCGCCGGCTTTCAGACAGCGGGAGCTGTCTGGGCATTCAACGACGCCAAGGCAAAGGTCCGAGATATGCTCCGAATCGTGGAGAACTTTAATAACCCTGGACACAAACTGCACACAAGCTATCCGGGGTCGAAATGGTACGCTGAAGCTCGAATCCAACTCACAGAAAGTCTCGACTTCATCGTTCAGAACGAACGCCAAGCTTTGGACTGGATTCGCCGGTACGGTTGGGAGGAATCTACTAATTCCCGATCCCACAACGAACCGCCGGCAAGCATTGCGCGATGCATCTATCGCGTTGGTATCCGTCTCGGGAAGGTGGCATCGCTTCTCGAACCTAGCCTTCGAAAGCATGCAAGATCCACCAAAAGTGGTCCGGACAATCTGGGCAAACCTAAAGCCGGGTCCGCGTGGTCCTATATCAAACGCGTGCCCGACTGGGAAACGATGTTGACTAAGGAAAGGGCCCCTTCCCTCACGCGCAAGGTGATTGCCGAAGCTCATAAGGATGGGAACCCGATCAATGCAGCCACTATAGGTCGAACGATTCGCAGGCTTCGACAACGAATTCCGGACACTAAGCTATAGTGCCGGGATGAAGCGTCCGGTCCCCCATGTTTCATTGGGGCCCGATGAGAGCGCCATTCGCCACGGATCCCAAGGAACATCCGCAACGCCCCCGGGCCCGACTGGCCACGATTCAAGAACTTCAGCGAACCCTGATCGCGAACTACCTCGAACCGGTCCCGTCCGTTAAAACCCTTCGACGCTGGTTCGATGAAGCCGGAATCCCTCGGCTAAAGGCCAATCCCGACGCTGTGCGCGGGGGCGGAACGGCGTGGTGGCACGTCGCGGCGGTCGAGAGACTCATTCGCCGGAAGGCGGGAATGGTAGGCGCCGGCGATATCACGGGAGGTGTGGTTTGAAATTTCGCCCCCGCCGCCGGCGCGGAATCTCGGGGTCCGGCCTCCAATTGATCGAGCAGGTTCTCGTCCGTGGATGGCAACCCGGGCAGCCGCTATGGCCATTCCGCCGTGGGCGCCGGCGAAGGAAAGGACGGGTCGAATGACCAAGCCCCGGCTTCATCCGACGCTTATCTTGTGGCAGGCGCTCACCGGCCGGCGTGACTTCGCCACTAGCGACGGCTTCCTTAGATTCCACCGTGCCCGCTCTCGACGGCCACGCAAGAAACCCGCTCGCCCTGCGCCAAGGACTTCGTGGACCGAGGCGAGTCAACCCCCGGGAGACCGCGAATGAGCTTCTCCCGCCTCAATCAAGCGTGGCTATCCCGGACGGGATCACCGGTTGCGAAGCTGGTTCTTGTCGCGCTGGCCGATCACGCGGACGAATCCGGAAAGTCCTTCCCCTCCATCAGCCGACTTGTGGAACGAACCGAGCTCTCCCGAACCGCCGTCATCACCGGTTTGAAGGGCTTGGAACGGTCGGGGCATATCACCATCCAAAGGACGTTCGGCCGGGGGTCGAACTACATCGTCAACCGGTGCGCCACGCGTACCGGTACGGCAGACGCACCGGTACGGCAGACGCACCCCACCAGTGCGCCAGACGTACCGCCACCAGTGCGGGAGACGCACCGGACCGGTACGGGAGACGCACCCGTAACCATCAGTAACCCTCAGTTGAACCCCCAACTAACCCGCACACCCTCGCCTTCACCTCGGGAGAACGTCTTGAGCCTTGAAGATGAGTCCCAAGACCCACCGCCGAAAATCTCCGCTGAAGACATCTACCAAGCCTATCCGCGACACGTCGGACGAAAGGACGGTTTGAAAGCGATCGGGAAGGCATTGAAGGGAATATCTCCAGAAACCCTACTCGATCACGTTCGGACGTTCGCGGCGGCATGCGAGCAAGCGGGGACGGACCCCAGATTCATCCCGCACCCCGCGACATGGTTCACCGGCGAACGATGGGAGGACAAAGAATTGCCGCGCCCCGGAGTCTTCGACTCAATGAGACGAGACCGGGAAACCGCCAACCGGGACCTCGCCAGCCTGAAAGCCGCATCCGCGCGCGAGAAGCAGGCCCCCGACTACAAAACCAAGCTCGCGCAGGCAGAAGCCCGCGTTGCCCAACTCGAAGGGAGGGTGGCGTGAGCTCGGATGGAATCAGAACGCCGCATCACGCGGAAGCAGAAGCCGCCACCATTGGGTGCGCTCTGATGGACGCAACCCTTGCCGGCGAACTGCGCGAGTCGTGGTTCTTCGACGCGCGCCATACGGCGATCGCCTCGGCCATCCTGGATCTTGCCGGCCGGAGTGAGCCGGTGACCGAAGCAACGGTCCGGCAACGGGCCGGAAACCATCTAGCCGAAACGATCGGCCATTGCCTCGACGTGGCGCCATCGCCTGCCGGCTGGGATTACTGGCGCGGCATGGCTGAGGACTTCGCCAAGTTGCGCCGAGCCTGGACGACCCTTTCCACTCGAAGGGTGGACATCGAAAACCTCCCAACCACCGCCAGTCCGGAAGACGTGCGGAACCTCTTGGATGCCATCGAACGCGACGTTCTCGACGTGCGGAGCGAAGACAAAGACGGGCACGAATCGAACGCCAGCGAGGCGGTGGACGCGTTGTTTGACCGATTGGAAGCGGGTGAGCGTCCGGTGAGCGTCGCCACCGGGTTGGCAAGCGTCGACCGCATATTGCGCATGCGTCCCGGGCAGTTCGTCGTTGTTGCTGCGCGGCCCAGCCAAGGCAAGACCGCCTTGGCGCTCCGGGTCACCGAGCATGTTGCATTGCGCGAAAGGATGCCGGTTGGGTTCATCTCGCTGGAAATGTCGACCCCGGAGCTTATGCAGCGGATGGCCAGCGGACTGTCCGGCGTGCCCTACCAAGACTTCGAGAACCCGAACGAGGACCAGCAACCCAAAATCATCAACGCTCTCGGCACCATCAAACGCGCACCCATCCGATTCTATGACCGGGGCGGAACCACACTCCCACAAATCACCAGCGTTGCCAGGCGATGGAAGTCACGGCACGGCGTGTCGCTACTCGTGGTCGACTACCTACAGCTTATCCGGGGGGACCCTAAGCACCGGTCCAGATACGAAAGCGTGACCGAGGTTTCAAACGGGTTGAAGCGGTTGGCCCGTGACCTTGACGTGGTTATTCTCTGCCTCGCCCAACTGAATCGGCAAGCGGCCGACGACGAACAACCGAGGCTTCATCACCTGCGGGACAGCGGCTCAATCGAGCAAGATGCCGATGCGGTTGCCCTGCTCCATGTCACCGACTACGACGGATGCCGGCGCAATGTCTCGTTACTGCTGGAGAAGCAACGCAACGGACCGTTGGGTGAAGCCAAGCTGACACTGCACGGCCTCTCCATGAGATTCGAGTCCGTGAGCCCGGTTGACCCTGAGGATTACCCACCATGAGAACGTTGCTCGTCTTCGTAATGCTGCTCGCGACACCGCCCGCCGATGCGTCCAGTCGGCGCCGCCGTGACTCTACGGCCCCACCTAGCGCGCTGTGCGCGGTCTCCACACTCAAACACGTCCCAACGCCGTGGCGAGCCGTTTCCGTTCGATTGCAGGGCATCCCTACCCCCCCCGGGGGGTCAAAGGAATCTCTTTTGGGGGGTGCCCTCCTGCGGGCTAGGCGCGCTCGCATGAAATTCGTGTATGTCCGCAACTCGTCCAAAAACGTTACAGCTACGGCTACAAGAGCTTAGCGAGATTCTGGCGCGTTTCGGGATTTCGATTCCGCGCGGGGCCGAGACGGAACTGTCCAGATGGATCGATCGGGTTGCCGGGGAAGTTCCACTCGCTCCAAAGCAATTGGCCATCGAAACAGGCTGGCCAGCGTCTCGACTCTACTCGGCAAAGCAGTATGGGGACGCTGTCGGAGACAGCCTGTTTCTCCACGGACGAGCTTCACGGAGTGAGTTTGAGGCGTGGTGTCGCAGGAACGCCGGGTTCACAACGACGTGGAGGCGCCGAAGTCACAAAAAAACACAATCGTCGGGGCTTCTCGCGTGAGTTCGGCGGGTGAAGCATAGGCGCGTGAACATTTGGCAAGCCTTCGCCGGTCGTAAAACGGTCGTCCAACCACAACCCGAAACCCTCGGCTCGCAGCCCGGCCGACCCGCGCCCAGCGGCTTCGACGTTCTGCGCCGCGACGAACCGCCCAAGCCCAGCCTTCCCGTGCCGCGGCCGGCCGCGAGTAGCACGGCGCCCACCACACCCACCCAAACAAGGGACGATCGGACCGCGCGGATTCGCGAGCGGGCAAAGGTCGCCCGGCAAAGGGGACCGATGCTTCCGCTTCCATCCGGATTTCGAAAGCGCCTTTGCGCGAATGCCGGGGTCGAGATCTGTAGCGACGACGAGCGGAAGACGCTTCACGACATTGAACAGCGGTGGCGCCAAGTCTCGGAAGTACTCGGCGCCCTTTGCCAGGTTCGAGAGCGCCCCGGACGGGCAGCACGTCGCGAACTCGAACAGGCGCTTGAGCAGATGACGACCGGTGACTCGACCGGTATTCTCACAATGAACTGTTGGACTCGGAATGAATTGATTGAGGAGTCGACGACGAAAATCGGGGGCGTGAAGCGCTACCTTCGCCGGATCGCATCCGAAGCCTTGCCTCTACTCGAAGAAATCGCGGCACGCCACGGGGAACTGGCTGAGGCGATGGCGGATAAAGTCAATGAGGCCGAGACCGAGACGTGTCGGGCATGGGGACTTCCCGAACGTCCGCACCCGGTTGCGCGTGCGCTACGGCAATTCGCGTGGCAAGTCGTCGAGGGTTTGCCGTCTGCAAACACCATAGCCGTGCCACCGTCGCATCTCCTGCCCGAAGCGTTCGAACAAGCCGCTTCAAAATGAGCGTTCGCCGACAGGTTGAACTTAACGCTAGACAAGGGTTCTTGCTCTCGCGATGGCGTCAAGCCACTAACAACGCGCAACGCTATTGGATGGCGTGCGTCATCGGAACGTTTTGCGCCAACAAATGCGCGCCGAGGCTGGAAGCGACGATTCTGAGGATTGCGGTCGTCGCTTCCAGCCACCCGGGCGGAATAGCGTTTCTTGAGAGGCTGCAACTGTGAGTTGGTTCCGAATCGAACGCGTCGAGGATGTTGTGCACGCATGGATCCTCGACGACATCGGGGCCGACGGTGTGGACGCCAAGAACTTCGAGGAAGAGTTGGGCGACGCACGAACGGTTGAAGTCACTATCAATTCGAGTGGAGGCATCGCCCGGGTAGGCCTAGATGTTGGCAACGTTCTACTTTCACGCGATACGACGTGCGTTGTGAGTGAACGCTGTTTTTCCGCAGCGGTGCCGATATTGTTAGGCGGTCGAATCCGACGGGCGTTCGAAGGAGCATCCATCATGGTCCATCGGACGATAGCAAGCACCGTAGGCGATGTGACGGACCACAAGGAAGCCGCGCGCGGTCTTTGGTCCCTCCATGTTGCACTTGTAAAGCTGTTCGGTGATCGAACCCGGCAAACTCACGATGTCATTTCAGGTTGGCTTGCCGAGGGGGACCGCTACTTCTCACCCGGCGAAGCTCTCGGGTTCGGGCTCGTTGACGAGATTCTCCCGAGACCGCCGCCGCCGATTCCGGTCATGGTTCCCGGGACGGGAGCGCATATAGCCCCGCCCGGTTTCAGCGAATCCGAAACGCTCTTGTTGCACGTTCTCCGCGCCTTGGGTCCGGTCGACACGGCCGACCCTCGTCGGATTCGCCGGGAGATTGCGGTTTGGTTGAACTCGAACCTGCGGGCCGTCTCCCCTTCGACCGGCTCCGAGGACGGGGGTGGGGACGGGTAGGTCGACACCGACCGGTTTAGGGAGTCGGAGAAGAACACGGAAACCGCCGGCCTTGGTAGGCCGACTTTAGGAGGTCACCAGCCGGAACCGCCTAAATCAGCTCCCACCCTCGCCTCCCTTTGCATCACGAAGCGCGAATCCTCCATCGCGCAGGCGGAGAAGAACGAGGGGTCGCATGCGGCGGAGTGCATGGGTCGTTTGGTACTGTTCTTGGATTGACGCCAGTCTCGCGCCTTACGTGCTGCGCTGTTGTCGGGTGTCCGCAAGAGTTGCGGTCAACCTCCTTGCGCTGATTGCCTCCGTCCGGATTCGGGCTTACTCGGTTCGTTCGATCCTTGGGCAGACGATTGCAACGACTTAGCCCTTCGCTCTTCAACGGCCTTAACAACATCAAAAGGCAAGATTGTCGGAATGTTAAACTTGCCGCCAGGAAAGGAACCAGTAACGACCGCAACAAGTCCTCTTAGTGCTCCATAGAGGAAGCTAACGCCGTTCACGCGGAAGCGAACCTCGTCCTTTTCGGGATTGTCCGATGGATCAATTCGCAAATATCCGGCGATCTCAGCACCAATTTGGTAACCTATCTCTGCTTTCTCCGCAGAGATCTGCGAGAACTTAATTCGCAAGATCATTCGCCGCCGACGGGAGTCCTCCTTAGCGAGAGCGATTTCGTAGTCGAAACCCGTGTTTACTGTCTGCGTCGAGTCGTTTTCTGCCTCCGTGTGTTCGATCCACACTACAGAAAGTTTCTGGACAAAAAACTCCTCAAGCTGCAAATCGCTCATATTCTCCAACTTGTTCGCTTGGCTCACAGTATTTTGCGATACCGGAATCCGATGGACGCAGGAGAACGGCCGGTTCAAAGGCCGGTTCAAAGCCGATTTCGCTTCGGCGGCGGAAGTTTGTTCCCTCCCAGCTTCTCCGTGCCTCCTCCCAGTAAATAGTAGTCACCTGTGAGTTAACCAAGGAGCTAGTGCGGGTTACAACAATCTCGATTTGGCGATCAAGTTGAAACGCGAGTTCAACCATAGACTTCACGGTGAGGTTTACGCGTCGCTCCGCATGAAGGAGCTTGCTGACATATTGCCGTGATCGCCCCCAGCGTTTCGCAAGGTCACTCTTCGATTCCTGGCGTTCGGCAAGGGCTTCCAGCATCGCTTCAGCAAATTTCGCCTTTTGAAGCTCGACGTGAAAATCGGGGTCCTTTTCAAGCTCGCGTGCTCCGAGTTCAAGGTCGTTACGTTCGGAATCTGTTAACTCCGGAAACTGTCCGAAAAAGGCAGACAATTCCCCCAAGGCATCACGGGAGATGATATTTGTTGGATTCATGAGCTGGCCAAATAGAGGTCTCGCAAATTTGCGCACTGTCTAAAGACGCTTGATTGGTCGCCGCGCCCCTTCTCGTAAGGCACTACGCAGATTAAGTATTTCGAAGTCCGTCGATCGTCATAGAAAAACATCACACGCGCTACCAGGCTGTATGCTAAAGCCTCGTAGACTTTGCCGTCGGCAGGATTCTCGGAGCGCTTTACGTGTTTCTGGTTTCGTACTTGCTTCTGGCCGGCTGCCAACCGCAACACCTTCATAATCGCGCGGTAGTCTTGCGGTCGTTCGTGCATCCATTCCCGCAACTTCGAAAGAACGGGACAGCGCCCATCGGACGACATCGCACGAACCATCCAGACGGTTTCGTCTTTGGCGTCCACGCCGGGAATCTTTTCCAGACCAAACGTCACGTCAACCTTTAGGGTGACAAATCTGTTTGGACATCCAAAAGCGATTTGGAGGCGCCAAGTCGCTTTCAGTTGACCGTGTTGTTATTACGAACTCCAAAGGAATGGGTTATCGGCCCAACCACAGGTCCAAAACCATCCATACGCTCAGATTCCACCGAACAAAGCGACGTGGGCAAGCCAAGAACTAGAACCCCGTTTGCATGGGCCCCGGTGGACTCTTCCCCGGTTGCCAGCGGTTGCCAGAAAACCGGGTTTTGGGTGGCAATCGCGGGAATTGGAGTCCATTCGCTTACGAACCAAGCAAACCGCACGGAAGCCAATAAAATCAGGGGTTTTCTGAGGTTTTGAGGTGGTGGCTGGGGACGGAATCGAACCGCCGACACGAGGATTTTCAGTCCTCTGCTCTACCAACTGAGCTACCCAGCCCGCCGAAGGGCCCGAAATAATGCCGGACACGGTGTCGGCTGCAAGGGCGAATTCCCCGGCGAACTCCTCGACTCCTCGCCCCGAACGCGAAATCAGGAATTCGCGGATTCATCCCGCGTGCGGATCACAAACCTATTTTCAACGCCAGAGCTCGACCGAGTCGGTTCTGCGCCTGCGCCTGCGCTTGCGTGCCGCGAACCGAGTCCGCCTCGCAGCCGCGCAACGCTCCGGAAAGCTCCGCCTTCAACCGCCCTTTCCCAATTCCATCAGCCGTTCCCACTGCGCCGACGTCACCGGCATCACCGAAAGTCTCGACTGCTTCACCAACGCCATGTCCTTCAGAATCGCGTCCGACCGGATCGCCGACAGCGACACCGGCGCCTTCAGCGGACGGACCGCCTCGAGGTCCACGCAGGACCAATCCCCGTCGCCTTCCTCCGCGGTCGGATCCGGATAGGCCGCGCGAACCACCCGCGCCACCCCGACCACGTTCTTGCCTTCGCCGCTGTGGTAGTAGGCCACCAAATCCCCCAACGCCATCGCCCGCAGATGAAGCCGCGCCGGAAAACTGCGCACACCGGTCCACGCCGTCCTACCGTCCCGCTCGAAAGCCTCCCACGCGTAGGTCGAGGGTTCCTGTTTCACCAACCAATGATTCTTCGCCATGTCCTCGGTTCCCGGTGTTCGCGGTGTTCGCGGTTTCGGAGCGACGATCGCGTCGCTAACCTTCGGCCGTGGACCTTGCCGCGAACCTCGAACAAATCCAACGCCGCATCCGCGACGCCTGCGATCGCGCCGGACGCGATCCCGCGACCGTGGAACTCATGGCCGTGAGCAAGAACCACCCGCCGGAATCGGTCCGGGCGGTCGCCGACCTTGGTGTCACGCTCTTCGGCGAGAACCGCGTCCAGGAGGCGCGCGCGAAGATCCCCCAGTGCCCCGCGCACCTCCGCTGGCATCTCATCGGCCACCTCCAAACCAACAAAGCCCGCGACGCGGTCCAGGCGTTCGAGATGATCCAGGGCGTCGACAGCCTGCGTCTCGCCGAGGAACTTCACCGCCGCGCGGAAGCCGCCTCGCGCACCCTGCGGATCCTGGTTGAGGTCAACGTCGCGGGTGAATCGACGAAGTTCGGCTACCACCCGTCCCAGTTTCTCTCCGAACTTCCCGCCCTCAACGCCCTGCGACGCCTCGAGATCCACGGACTCATGTGCATGGCGCCCTACTCCCCCATTCCCGAATCGGCGCGTCCCGTCTTCCGTCGCTGCCGCGAACTCGCCCGCGAAGGGGAACAGGTTCTCGGCGCGCCATTCCCAGTCCTCAGCATGGGCATGAGCGGGGACTTCGAGGTCGCCATCGAAGAGGGCTCCACCCTCGTTCGCATCGGCACCGCCCTGTTCGGCAACCGCCCGCGCCCCCTTCGAAATGCCGAAGCCGCCGACCCCGACGGGATCGCAACCTAGCCTTGGCAGCCCGCTTCCACTCCCTACCCTGCCCCCATGCACCCGCATCCCACCCCGAAGAGCCCAAAGCCCGTGAAGACCGCGCGATGGGCAGGCGTTCGCGTCAACCGCCTCGTCCGCGAGTTTCGTGACCTTCGTGGTGGATCCCTTCCCGTTCCCCGGCTCCCGTTCGCGATGCCTGGAACGTTTTCACTCCTGATGCGCCGGCTCCGTGGCGCGGTCTCCTCCTTGGACGCCCTCGCGGCCTCCGTCTTCGCTCCTGCTTCGGTATTCGTCGGGTGCGCGGTTTCTCTCTCAACACCTGTCCTCGCTTCCTCCTCTTCCTGGCACCAATACCGCGGGCCCGACGGCGACGGCATCGCCCGCGGCGCCAAGCCCCCCATGGCCTGGGCCGAGGATTCCAAGAACATCGCGTGGAAAACCCCCATCCACGGCCGAGGCTGGGCGTCCCCGGCGATCTGGGACGACCGCATCTGGATCGCGACCGCGACCGAGGACGGGCGGGAACTGTCGGTGCTCGCCGTGAACGGAACGTCGGGACGCGTGGAGCGGGATCAGAAGTTGTTCGACGTCGCGGATCCGCAGTTCTGCCACAAGTTCAACACCTACGCCTCTCCCACGCCCGCCCTGGAGGCGGGCCGGGTGTACGTCACATTCGGATCCCCGGGAACGGCCGCGCTCGACTCCGAAACGGGCAAGGTGCTGTGGCAGCGGCGGGATTTCGTCTGCAACCATTACCGAGGAGCCGGTTCGTCGCCGATTCTCCACGGCGACCTGCTTCTGATGCACTTCGACGGCAGTGACCACCAGTTCGTTGTCGCCCTGGACAAGAACAACGGGAAAACGGTCTGGCGGGTGGAACGGTCGGTCGACTTCCAGGATCTGGGGCCCGACGGAAAGCCCATGACCGAGGGTGATTTCCGCAAGGCCTTCGCCACCCCGCACGTGGTGGTCATCGACGGCGTCCCGACACTGCTCAGCCAGGGCGCCAAGGCCTTGTACGCCTACGATCCGGCGACCGGCGCCGAACTCTGGCAGGTCGCGGAACGCCAGAACCATTCCGCGAGCACCCGCCCGCTGTACGGTCTCGGCATGGTCTTTGTCCCTTCGGGCTTTTCCCAGGGCCAGATCCTCGCCGTCCGCCCCGGAAAGAAGGGCGAATCCCTCGATGCGAACGCGCCCGAGTCGAACGGAACCCAGTTGAAAGTCGCCTGGAAAAGCAAGCGGAGCGTCCCCAAGAAGCCGTCCCTGCTCCTGCACGAAGGCCTGCTCTTCGGCATCGAAGACGGAGGCGTCGCCACGTGCTGGGATGCCCGCACCGGCGAGACCGTCTGGAACGAACGGATCGGAGGCAATCACTCGGCTTCGCCTCTGCTCGCCGACGGCCGGATTTATTTCTTCAGCGAGGAAGGCAAGACCGTCGTGATCGCCGCGTCCCGCGAATACCGGAAACTCGCGGAGAATTCCCTCGGCGACGGCTTCATGGCGTCGCCCGCGGTCCTCGGCGACTCGCTGATTCTGCGTTCGCGAACCCACCTTTACCGGGTTCAGCCCTAGTCAGGGACAGGGGACTGGAATCCGTTTCAGTCACGACCTGGAACCGGGCCCGCCGAACGCTCCGACCTCAGGCTTGACGCGTCCGCCGCCTTGGCGTGTTATCCCACCAGAATTCCCGCTTTTCCTGCCATGAACCCACGACATCTCGCCGGCGGCATCGCGCTTTCACTCTCGACCTGGGCTGCCTGCTCCTCCGCCTCCGCGGTCAATGTCCTCGTTTCCCCGTTGTCGTCCTTCGGAAGCGGCGACGGCTGGTTCGCTCCAGGCGAAGGCGGGTACACGTACCTGGGAACCGGCAACCTGGAACGGGGCCTCGCCTTCGGGAACGGCGAACTCTACCTCGTCAGCCGCCAGGGCGGCGTGAACGTCCGCAGGTTGTCGCCCATCACGGGCACCGACCTCGGCGGCCTCGACGTCACCGGCATCGCCGGTGGAACCTTCGCCGCCAATATGGTGGGCGTCGGCGGCGACGGCGCCATCTACGTCGGAAACCTGTCCACGGCCGCCAATTCGAATTTCAAGGTCTACCGCTGGTCCGACAGCGGCGCCGCTCCCACCACGGCCTACGATGGCGCCCCGGGTGCACCGCGCCTCGGCGATTCCTTCGCCGTTCATGGCTCGGGAACCGAAACACGCATCATCGCGAGCGGGTCGGGGACGACCGGATTCGCCCTCATCGACCCCACGCTGTCCACGGGCTCCCTGATCTCGGTCGCCGGAACCGGAGCCGGGGATTACCGGCTCGGAATCACCTTCGCCGACAACGACACCGTGATCGGCGCCCAGGGCACGACTCCATTTCGCGTCACCGACATCGTCGGAACCGACGGCGTCCTCGTCGCCAGTCCCGCCACGGCCTCCGCCAGCGAGCGCTTCATCGCCTACACCGTCCTCGCCGGAGTGCCGCTGTTCGCGAGCGTCGACAGCGTGTCCTCGGCGGTCCGGATCTACGACGCCTCGGACCTGGCCTCGCCTCAGTTGCTCGCGACGGTGAACAACACCTCCGGGACCCTCGCCGCGAACGGCAATGGCGTGGGTGCCCTCACCTGGGGCCCGAATTTCGGAGACTCGGCCTTCCTGTACGCGATGAGCGCGAACCAGGGAATCCAGGCGTTCGTCGTCACCGTGCCGGAGCCCGCCACCACGACCCTGCTCCTCATCGGGGGCGGGCTTCTCCTCGGCGCCCGCCGACGGAGGGGCTGAGAGAAACGGTCCGGGTTCGGGGGATCCCAGCCGATCAGACCACTTCCACGGGACATTTCGGGATCGCGTCCAGAAACGCGCGCCCGTAGCGCTTGGTCAGGACCCGGTTGTCCAGCACCACGACGATCCCCTTGTCCGATTTCGCGCGGATCAGTCGTCCCACGCCCTGTCGGAATTTCAGAACCGCTTCCGGCAACGAGAATTCACTGAACGCATTCCCTCCCCGCGCCTCGATCGTCTCGATCCGCGCCTCGATCAACGGATGGTCCGGCACCGCGAACGGCAGCCGGGTGATGATCACGTTGCTCAACGATTCTCCCGGCACGTCCACGCCCTGCCAGAAGCTGTCCGTACCGAACAGCACCGAGTCCACGTCCTCCTTGAATTTCTCAAGCATCGTCGACCTCGGAATCCCCGTCCCCTGGACGAAGCATTGCACTCCCAGGTCGTCGAAGAACCCGGAAAGGCGCTCACCCATCTCCTGCATCAGGCGGGTGTTCGTGAAGAGCACGAACGCCTTGCCGTGGGTCTTCCGGATGAACTGCTCGATCGAAGCCTGAAGCGCGGCCCGATACCCCGGGTCCCGGGGATCCGGCATCTTGTTCGCCACATAGACCCGCATCTGCGAATCGAAATCGAACGGGGACCCGACCTGGAGTTGGCGCGCCGTCTCGGCACCAACCCGCCTAGCGAAATACGTCAGGGGCTGGCCACTGGATCCCGAGGCGGATCGGCCTGCCACGGGACGATTCGATCCGGCCTTCCCGCTCTGCGCCGATTCGCGCGCCGGACCCTGGGCAGGCGTTGACGTTGGCGTTGACGTTGGCGTTGACGACGTCGCCGTTGCGGATGGCGCCGGAGCCGGCGGCGGGTTCTTCGGCGACGTGATCCCCAGGGTGGCGCTGGTCAGGATCACCGAGGTGTCGCTCTCGAACAGGCGCCTCCGCAAGTACGCCGCGACGTCCACCGGCGCGGCGTTCAACGTCACGTTCCGCTGGGAGCGTCCGCCACGTTCCACCCAGTACACGTGGTCCTCGAACCCCTGCTTCAGGAACTCCGCGATCTGATCCCGGACTTCCGCCAGCCTCCTATTGCAGTCGAGCAATTCCTGGCCCGTCTCCGAATCCTCGCTCTTCCGGATCATCTCGCTCATCGCCTCCCGAAGGCGCTGGAGCGGCAGCGTCACGTTGTCGGCGACCAATTCCGGCCTCCGGATCCGAAGTTCGCTCCAGGCCCGCTGGCCCGGCGTCCCTTCCCGGCCTCCGCCCGCCTCCCTGCCTGGGTCGGCGCCTGCTCCCGGCGCCGTCGCACCGCTTCGCGAGGCGGCCGCCAGGTCCTCGCACGCCGCCTCCACCGATTCGAAAAACCGTTCCCCCTCGCCGATCGCGCCCGCCACGAGTTTCACGGCTTCACCCTCCCTCAGGGTCGCGAGCAGACCCTTCTCGGTCCGTGGATTCCAGAGACGGTTCAGAGTGAAGCGGAATTGGCCGCTCGAAACCCGCAGTCCGATGTGCTTCGAAGCCACCTGCTCCACCGTGTGGGCCTCGTCGAACACCAGGAAATCGTTCCGGAACAGGACTCCGCCTTCCTGGTCCTCGTCCACACCACCCAACAGGGTGAAAAACAGCGTGTGATTCAGCACCAGGACGTCCGCCGACAGGATCCGCTGGCGGGCCTTTGGGAAACAGCACACCCCGTTGTCCTTCGCGAAGTCGCTCGGGAAGCCGCAAATCTTGGGGGAACACAGCCCGCGTTCCGCACAGACCTGGGTCCAGACCTTCGCGTCCGGTTCGATGTCGAAATCCGACAAAGTGCCGTTCTCGGTGGTCGCGGCCCACTCGTGGATCCGGCGGAGTTCCTCGTGTTCCGGAGAAGTGAAGAGCGACTCCGCCTGCTGCATTGCCCGGTGAAGGCGCCGCCGGCAGAGGTAATTCGAACGCCCTTTGAGCATCTGGTACTCAAACCGGACGGGCAGGACCTGCGACAGCATCGGAAGGTCCTTCTCGGTCAACTGCTCCTGGAGGTTGATGGTGTGGGTGCAGATCACCGCCTTTTTCTGGCGTGCCACGGCGAAGAGAATCGAAGGAACCAGATAGGCCAGGCTCTTGCCCACCCCCGTTCCCGCTTCCACCGCCAGATGTTCCCCCTGCTCGAGCGCCCGGGCCACCGCCACCGCCATCTCCTGCTGCTGGGGCCGGAACTCGAAGTTCCTCGCCTTGGCCAACGGTCCCGTTGGCGAAAAGAACTCCGCCACCTGGTCTTCCAGGTTCGATTCCGGCACGCCGGCACCGTGTTCCGCCAGACTGATCATCCGTCCACCGATGGTGCCGCGTCACCCCGGCGAAGCAAAGCGAGGTCTCGATCCTTTCACCCTCTTTTCCCTATTTTCCTCGCCATGCACCGCGTCTGCATCACGGACTGCCTCCCAGCCCCCGCCACCCTTGAGGAACGGGAACTCGAAGGCCTCGCGCGCGTCGAATGCCTGCTCGCCCGCGACCACCAGGCCCTGCAAGGACACGTTGAGGACGCCGATGCCCTCATCGTCTTCCACGAAATCGATCTTCCGGCCGAGACGATCCGAACCCTGCGCCGCTGCCGGGTCATCGTCCGGGGCGGGGTCGGCTTCGACAACGTCGACCTCGCCGCCGCCGCAGCCGCCGGCATCCCGGTCTGCAACGTCCCCGACTACGGCGTCGACGAAGTGGCCGATCACGCCCTCGCGCTCGCGCTCGCCCTCAATCGGGGGATTGTGCGCGTGGATCGGACGCTCCGGCGCACGCTCGCGCCGTGGGACAAGCGCGCGGTCGAACCCGTGGAACGTCTCGCCGGCCGGACCTTCGGCATTCTGGGACTCGGCCGGATCGGAGCGGCCACGGCCCTGCGCGCCCGCGGCTTCCGCATGCGCGTCATCGCCTGCGATCCATGGCTTCGACCGGGCCTGGAGAAGTCCTTCGGCGTGCCACTGGTTGATTTCGAAACCCTCCTGAAGGAGAGCGACATTCTCTCCCTGCACACGCCGCTCACCGGGGAGACCCGCCACATCATCGACGCCGCCGCGCTCGGCCGGATGAAGCCCTCCGCCATCCTGGTGAACACATCGCGCGGCGCGGTCGTCGACACCGACGCCCTCGCGGACGCCCTCGAATCGGGTCGTCTGTTCGGCGCTGGGATCGACGTGCTGCCGGTCGAACCGGCCACCCCCGCTTCGCGGCTCGTGCGGCTCTGGCAGGAGGACAAGCCGCGTCCCCTGAATCTCATTCTCACGCCGCACACGGCCTTCTATTCCGAGAGCGGCCTCGAGGAAATCCGGGTGAAATCCGCCCAGGAAGTGGGTCGGGCTCTCCGCGGCGAACCTTTGCGGAACGTCGTCTCCTAAGGGGTCAGTTCTTGTTTTTGTCAACTCGCGCGAGTTGCCGGGTCGACTGGGAGTTGCGATGCCACCCGAGAGAGGCTCCTCGGCGATTCGGATGGATGATGGGTCGAGACCACCGGATATCAGCGAGAGATGCCGCGCCCACGACGTCCCGCCAGCGAGGCCGCCAGCCATCCCGCCGACACGCATCCCGCCACGACCAGGACGCCGACCCACCCGCCCTGATCCCAGATGCCCTTCGCGCCGATGCCGCAGAAGACCACCGCCCCGAGGACATTCAATGCCGTCAGGGCCCATCCCATCCGGGTCAATCCGGGTCGCGCCGGCGTCGTGCGGTCGGCCCACACGTTGAGCGCGCTGATCCATCCACACGCGAGCACGCCGGTGAACAGGTTGGCCGGAGTCACCAGGGCCACCAGGTTGAAGGGTTCCCTGGATCCCGTGACCCAGCGTCCCACCAGCGTGAAGACCAGGATCCCCAGCGCGCCGGTCCCGCACCATCCCACGCTCCAACGCCGGGACCGCCCTGGCATCGTCGGGGAATCACCCGATCCCACGGCCCGGACCAGTTCCCCGAACACCGCGGGTGCGACCTCGATCGTTCCGTACAGTGTTCCCGCGAGGGCCAGCAGGGCTCCCGCGAAATAGAGCGGCTTGAGCCACGCCCCCACCGACGTGACGAACTGGGATTGCAGGGTGAGCAGATCCGAACCCGCCGGAACCTGATGCTGGGGCGCCAGGAGAATCGCCCCGCACGCCACGAACACCGCGCTGAACAGGAGGACCGCCACGAAACTCACCGTGGCGTCCATCGCGACCAACCGGCGCAACGCGGCGGGCTGGACCCGGCGCGATCCCGCCGAACCATGCTTGTCACGCAGCCACGCCACATACGCGAGGTAGTCGTAGCCCGATCCGCCCACGACACCGGCGTAGGTCGCCGATTCCACCCACACGGGACGATCCCGGAAATCGGGCAATGTCGCCGCCCAATCCGGGTATTCCAGCGGCCCCATCCAAAAGAAGCCCGCGATCAAGTCGATCCAGTCGGGGCGAAGAAGGATCAGCGCGACCACGACACTCACGAGCATCAACGCCACCACGGTCATTTGGAACCGCTCCTGGCGCGCGTACCCACCGGTCGCCGAAAGAATGAGAATCCCGGAGAGCGCCAAGATCCCCCAGATCAGGGAGGCGTTCCCGTTCCACGCCGCGCCGGTTCCCGTGATCGCACCGAGCAGCGTCCCGACCGTTCCCGAGTGGAAACTCACCCAGACCGGGAACGCGGGCGCCGCGATCAAAAGGAGCGTCCACGGAAGCCACCCCCGGGGACCCGGCAACTCGGCCCATCGGCGGAGCGGGTGGTCGTCGGTGTCGATCCAGTACCGCGCGCTCGAAAACACGAGGGCCCATTTCAGAAGCAGAACCAGCGCGAAAAGGCCGAGCGTTCGATAGCCGAACAGCGCGCCCGCCCGGCTCGAGAAGATCAGTTCGCCGCTTCCGATCGTCAGGGACGCCACGATCGCGCCGGGTCCCAGGGCCACGGCCCAGTCACGCCAACGTCTCGGGCCTGATTCCGCCTTGGGTTCCGGGGACACCGCCTCTTGATGCCGGGTGCCGCCAACCCGGACAATCCGAATTCCCGTCGCTTGCCCCGTCCGCGCGCGCCGCTATCGTCGTTTCGTGTTCCTCAGGTCCGCTTCCACCCGCGCGTTGATCGCCGCGATCGCGTTCATTGGCGCGGGCTTCACCGCGGCCTGCCAACCCGCGACGCCACCCGCTCTTCCCGTGTCCGCTCCAGCATCCGCCGCCTCCCACGCCTTCACCAACCTCCTCGCCCGCGAAAAGTCGCCCTACCTGCTCCAGCACCAGCACAACCCCGTGGACTGGCATCCCTGGGGCACGGAGGCGTTCGCCAGGGCCAAGGCGGAAAACAAGCCGATCTTCCTCAGCATCGGTTACTCCACGTGCCACTGGTGCCACGTCATGGAACGGGAATCGTTCGAGTCGGAGGAGACGGCCAAAGTCCTCAACCGCCATTTCGTCAGCATCAAGGTCGACCGCGAGGAACGGCCCGACGTCGACAAGATCTACATGACCTACGTCCAGGCGCGGACCGGTGGCGGCGGATGGCCGCTCAACGTGTTCCTCACGCCCGACCTCCAGCCCTTCTACGGTGGAACCTACTGGCCTCCCGAACGCCGGCACGGCAGGCCGTCCTTCACCGAGGTCCTCACCCAGATCGCCGGCGTCTGGTCCGAACGTCGGGGCGAAGTCCTCGAAGCCGCCCGCGACATGACCGAACGCCTCCGGCTTCACACCGAACAGGCGGTCCCCACCGAATCCGCCCCGCTTTCACCCGCCGTCCTCGCGCATGCGGCCAGTGTCCTCATGGAGGACTACGACCCGCGGCACGGCGGCTTCGGTGGCGCGCCCAAGTTCCCCCGCCCCAGCCAACCGGCGTTCCTCCTCCGCCACGCCCTCCGCACCGGCGACACCAACGCCATCGCCAAGGTCCTGCACACCTGCGATCGCATGGCCGCCGGCGGCATGCGCGATCAGCTCGGCGGCGGCTTCGCCCGGTACTCCGTGGACGCGCAATGGCTCGTTCCGCATTTCGAGAAAATGCTCTACGACAACGCCCAACTCGTTCACCTGTACCTCGACGCCCACCTCGTCGATGGCGAGGGGCGCCACGCCGAAGTCGTTCGTTCCACGCTGGAATATGTCGTCCGCGACATGACCCACCGCGACGGCGGTTTCTACTCCGCCGAGGACGCCGACAGCGAGGGTCAGGAAGGCAAGTTCTACTGCTGGACGCTGGCCGAGTTGAAGAAGCTCCTGACGCCCGAAGAACTCGCCGTTGTCGTCCGTCACTTCGGGATCACCGAGAAGGGCAACTTCGAGGATCACAGCCATCCGGCGCCGCTAAAGAACCTGAACGTGCTCAGCATCGCGGATCCAAGCCTTTCGCGCGCGGAGGCCGGGATTCTCGCGACCGCGAGGACCCGGATGATGGAGGCCCGTTCGCGACGGGTTCGTCCCCACCTCGACGACAAGATTCTCGCCTCCTGGAACGGTCTCATGCTGGGTGCCTTCGCCCGCGCCTCCGTCGTGCTCGATGAACCCGCGTGGCTCGGCGCCGCCGAGAAGAACCTGGCGTTCCTGCGGGCAAGGCTTTGGATCGCGCCAACGGCCGAGGGCATGCCGGGAACCCTTCACCACCGTTGGCGCGACGGTGAACGCGACGAAGCGCAGCTCCTTGACGACTACGCCTTCCTGCTCGACGGCGTCCTCCACCTTTACGAGGCCACGCTCTCCCCGGGGCACCTCGACTTCGCGATCGACCTCGCCGACGCGATGCTCAAACGCTTCGAGGACACCGCGGCCGGAGGATTCTGGCTGAGCGGCTCCGAATCCAAGGACCTGATCCTCCGCGTCAAGGAGGACTACGATGGCGCGGAACCGTCCGGGAATTCCGTCGCGGCGGGCGCCCTGCTGCGCCTCGCGGCGATCACCGAACAAAAGCGCTACCGCGAGGCGGCCGACCGCGCGCTTCGCCTGTTTTCCGAGCGTCTGATGAAGCTTCCGCAGGCCGTTCCCGCGCTGTTGCAAGCGCTGGACTTCTCCCTTCAGGAACCGTTCCGGGTCGTCATCGCGGACAACGGTTCCTCCGCGGACCAACGGCCCCTTCTGCGGGCCGCTCATTCCGTCCTCCAACCCCACCGCGTCATTCTGGGCACCACCGGCAAGGTCGAACCCTTCGCGCGAACCCTGCCGGCCAAGGAAGGTCGCGCCACGGCCTACGTCTGCACCGGCACCGCGTGCCAGCCTCCCACGCACGATCCCATCCATCTCGCGCGCACACTTCGCGTTGCGCCCGTCAAGGCTCCCTGAGCGGGCCGCTCGAAGGGTGCGACGGCGCGAAACAGGGAGGAAAACAACCACCGAACACACCGATCACACGGAATGGGATAGGTACGACGACGCGGTTCGAAGTGGCGGACCGTTCAAGGCCGGTCAGGCCTACCCATGAATCGGGATTCTCTCACGGAGGCACTGAGACACGGAGATTTGAGGATGGATTTGTTCTCCCCCTCCGTGCCTCCGCGCCTCCGGGTGATGCCCCTCGGGTTCATGATCCCAATACGTGTCCCGATTTTGGAAAACTTCGCTTCCCTTGACCCGGCGTTCACCACGAAGCGCACGAAGGACACAAAGCCCGAGCGAAGGGAGGGCCTCCAATCCATCCTCCTTCTTCGTGATCTTCGTGTCTTCGTGGTGGAATCCTCCGCCGTTCATGGGATCCAACGCGCGAGCCGCGACTCGTCGCTGATACCCACTGTTTCCTTCCGTGTGCTCCGTGTGATCGGTGGTTGCCCCTCCTCCGCCTTCGGAGGTCAACCGGCGCCGAACATCAGGCGGCACACGACCACCGCCGCAACCACCCCGGTGGCGTCGGCGATCAGGCCCGCCCACACGGCGTGCCGGACCCGGCGCACCGCGACCGAACCGAAGTAGACCGCGATCACGTAGAACGTCGTCTCGGTGCTTCCGAACAACGTCGCGGCGGTGCGCGCGAGAAGGCTGTCCGGTCCAAACGTCTTCACGATGTCTCCCAACGCGGCGAGGGAAGCGCTCCCGCTCAAGGGCCGAATCAGGGACATCGGCAGCAGTTCGGGCGGAAACCCGAGGGCTTCCAGCGGCGACCGAAGGAGGCTGGTCATTCCCTCGACCGCCCCCGAACCGCGCAGGAAACCAATCGCGACAAGCATGGCCACCAGGAACGGAATAATTCGCAGCGCGACCTGGAAGCCCTCCTTCGCTCCCTCGACGAATTCCTCGTAAACCGGGACACCGCGCAACGCTGCGAACAGCGGGAAGAACGACAACAAGGCGGGAATCGCCAGGAGCGATACGGCGTTCACCGCGAGGATCCAAACGGGCTGACCCAGGGACGAAGCGTCGGGGGCGCGCCCGAACAATTCCGGAAATACCATCGATGTCAGAATCACCAGGTACCCCAGCGCCGTGATCCCAAGAATGATCGCGCCCGAGGCACCGATCGGCCGCGACGGCGCGGGTTTCGACTCCGATTCCGATTCCGAATTCGATTCCGAATTCGTGGTGGTTCCCGATCCGACGCGCGAGGCAGGCGAAGCCGATGATTCGCGGTGGGTTCCCGCGGAATCCGGGGTGGGGTCAGCCACCACGCGGAACACCGGGAGTCGTTCCATCGCCTTCACGGCGATCAGCGCGGCGGCCGAAGAAAAGCACGTCGCGATGAGCGCGGCCCCGACAATAGCGGTCGGGTCGACGGAACCGGACGCGGCGAGAACGGCGATCGCGGAGGCCGGGATCAGTTGGACCGAACCCGTGTTGATCGCGAGGAAGGTGCACATGGCGTTGGTCGCGGTGCCCGGATGGGGATTCAGCCGTTCGAGATCGCGCATCGCGCGGAGGCCGAGGGGCGTCGCGGCGTTGGTCAGGCCGAGCATGTTGGCGGCGATGTTCATGACCATCGACGCCATCGCCGGATGGTCGACGGGAACCTCGGGGAAGAGCTTTCGGAGGACGGGTCGGAGCGCGCGGGCCAGGTACCCGACCAGTCCGGACCGCTCGGCGAGCCGCATCAGTCCGAGCCAGAGAGCCATGATGCCGACCAACCCGAGCGCGAGCGTGACGGCGGTTTCCGCTCCGCGAATGGCGGCGTCGACCGAGGCCCGGACGTTGCCGGTGACACCCGCCACCAGCATCGCCGTCAGCAACATCGCCAGCCAGATGTGGTTCAGCATATCGCCGCAACCCGATTCCCGGGCCTCCGTTCACGGTTGCCACTTGCCCAGCTCGATTTCGCGCCCCGGAACCGACCCGCCTTCACACCGGCTTCCCGATTCATATTCCGTGCAGGAAAAGAATCGCGATGTCCCGGGCGTTCCGGCGCAGCAGCAGCGAGCGGAACTGCTTTCGGTATCCGCCGATTTCGCACGTCACGATGACCTCGAACGTCATGCTCCGCACGGTGAAGTATTGCTGGATCTGCTGGCGGATCTGCGGGTCGTCCGAGGGAATCGGGATCTGGGCCGGGTTCAGGAACGGCATGTCGTCCTCCGTGCCATCGACGCCATCCGGGCCGCGTCGGGCGTCCAGGACGAACCCGGCGATGAGTGGATCCAACCCGGCGACCTGCAGCGTCTCGGCGGAGCAGGTGTTGATGTTCACCTGCGGCGCCGACACCGCCGTGAACAGCTCGCTCAGACCCACCTGGATGTAGGCCGGTTCGCCGAGGCGCCCGACCTCCCCCGGTCCCGGGGCGTTTTCGGAACGGACCACGTTGGTGGAATTGCTTCCATAGAACACCTCGGGCGTCATCCCCTTCACGAGGAGCAGTTCGGAGATGTCGTCGATCGGACCATTCTTGGCGTAGTACGGTGGATCGGATCGGAGGTAGTAATCGTCGCTCTCGGCCCCGTTGAGCCCGGGGTCGTTGTCGGGATCCCGCCAATCCATGATCGAGTCGACGAGCGTGCCCTGTTGGCTGACATCGACATTCATCATCATCAGCGCCTGCTGGAGGACGAAATGATCGGCGGCGTTGATGTTGAAGCGCCGTTCCTGGTCGGTGATCTGGATCGAGAACCGGCCGCGGCCGATGATGTTGTCCGTGAGCGAGATCCCGGCGAGGGCGTCGTTCGTGAGGCTTCCCACGCCACCCGCCCATTTCTGGTTGAGCGCGTCGAAGTTCCTGCCTCCGGGAGCCAACATCTCCTGGGCGAGAATGTACCGGGCCAATTCGACCCCCGACCGCGCCATCCACTGCATCTCCGCGTCGCTCTGGTAGTTCTGGGCGAGCCGGGCCTCGACCTTCATCGAATACGAGAAACCCGCCACCAACGCCGTGAGTACGATCACGGCGCCGAGCACCAGGATCATCGCGATCCCGGACTCGCCCAATCTCCGCGCGGGCGGAAGTCTCATCGCGGAATCCCCCTCGTCATGGCGCGCCTCCGGACTGCGTTCGGATGTTGGCGCCGGGATTCACGGGAACGCCTGGGTTGGGCGTTCCCACACCTGGGTCCGGCGTACCGGTGGGATTCGCCGGATCCCGTCCGACAGCCGGGCGGCGGATGCCGCGTCCCTGCAACTCGGGAGGCACGGGCATCGCCGACAGCGCGACACTGGGAACCTGGATCGTCTGTGGCATCGAAGGGTTGTCGGCGCGCTGGCCGATGCCCAGGAGGAACCGGACCACCGGCGGGAGCTGGTTGGTGTAGAGCCATTCCGCGACCCACTCGCCCCGTCGCGCGTCCCAAAATTCCAGCGCGAAGTCGGTCACTTCGGTGGCCAGGACGATCGGGTAGTCGGTGTCGGTCGCGTTGGTCGCGAGCAGCAGCGGGTACTGGCGCATCACGAGCTCGGGAACGCCGTTGGAACCCGGTTCGACCTGGAAGTTCACCCGTCGCAACACCTGGTCGCCGAACATCCCGCTTCCGGGGAACGAATCCGGAAGACGCGACGCGACGCTCAACAGGGCGAACTCGCCGCTCGTGTCGGCGATGAAATCGTAATAGGCTTGGTTCAATTGAAAGACCTGGGCCCCCTGAAGCGCGTCCTCGATGGCCCGCATGGCGATCCTGGAGCGCTGCGCGTGCATCGCGGCTTTGTCCGCCGCCTTCTTCGATCGGAGAATCGCCATCCAGGTCGAGTAAATCACCGCCAGCACCATCATCAGCATCCCCAGCGCCAACATGACCTCGATGAGGGTGAACGCGCCTCCCGCCCGCCGGCGCGTGGTCCGAGCCTTCCCGCTCCCGGCCGGCGCCCATTCCCGGCCAAGCCCCGGCGACGGTTCCATCGCGTTGGAAAACCGTTCCACACCGGTTCGGTTGGCCTGGGTTCTCATCGCCATCGCCATCGCCTTCATCGACGGCTCCCTGTCCGGAACGATCCGCCGCCGCCGCGCTGGGCCGATTCGGGACGGTAAAGGAGAACCACCAATTCGGATTCCGGGTTCGGATCGCGCTCGCGGTAGACCTCGAACCGCACCTCGAAGAGGCCGTTCGTGCCCACCATCGTGATCTCGCGGTGCCAGTTGTAGCCGGGATGAAGGTCCCCGAAATCCCCGGATTCGGTCCCCTCCTCCAGGCGGTTGGTCATCGAGATCTCGGCGGCCAGGCTGCTGGCGTCGACGGTGGTGCGCTGAAGGGCCTTCGCGATCCGGAGGTTCGTCGTCGTGATCTGGAGAAGGACGAAGACCATCCCGAAAAGGAGTCCCATCGCCAGCGCCACTTCGAGCAGGGTGAACGCCCGGGAGGCGACCGAATGGCGGTTGGCTGGCGGAAGGTGCATGGCGCGCGTTCGGGTCTCAGCGCAGCGTTTCCAGCGTCGGCAGCGCCGTGACCACATCGAGCGTGATCTTCCGGACCGCCGTCGCGCCGATCTTCATCACGATCGTGAATTCGTCGCTGGTTCCGTTCGGATGGAACCGCACGTGCGCCTCCTCCCGGTCCTTGAACTCCTGGAAGTTCACGTCGAGCAATTCGATCGTCACGTCATCCTCCAGCGATCCGCTGAACGGTTTCGGAGCGTGCCGCGAGAAATCGCGCGCCCTGCCCCGCTGCTCCGGTGTGGGCCCGCGTCCGTCCGGGTCCCCGTCCCATGTGTCCCCGCCGGGATTCAACCCCCGGTTCTGGTTCATCAGGGAGGAGGCCGGGGGAGGCGCCACGTTGGCACGCACGCTGAGCGAACGGTCCTCGGGACGGATGACGAGGTCGGTCGCCGAGTTGTTGAAGATCGCCGTCGCGCGGGCGTTCAGGATCGCGTCCTCGACCACGTGAACCGCCTTGTAGACCGCGTCCCGTTTGAAGGTCCGCTGCACGAAGGGAACGCTGATGGCCAGGATCAGGGCGGCGATGCCGACCACGATCATCACCTCCAACAACGTGAAACCACGACACCTGGCCGGCCTGGGGAGCATCAGCGGTTCAGGTTCTGCGTGATCGAGAACATCGCGGACACGACGCTGAACAGCAGGAAACCGACCCCGACCGCCATCGCGATGATCATCGCCGGCTCGATCATGTTCGTCAGGATGCGCAACTGGAGGGACAGGTCGTTCTCGTACGTGCTCGCCAGGTTTTCGAGCGATCCCGGGACGTCTCCCGTGTCCTCGCCGATGCGGATGAGGTCGATCATCAGCTGCGGGAAGATTTTCGATCGCGCCAGCGGCTGCGCGATGGTCTTGCCGTCCGTGACCGCCTCCCGGGTCTTCGCGATGGCGTCCTTCAGCACCACGTTCGGCATGATCGATTCCGTGATCTTGAGCGCCGTCAACACCGGCACGCCGTTCGAGAGAAGCGTCGACAGCGTCCGGCAAAACTGCCCGAAGAGATTCAGCCGCACGACCCGGCCGAAGAGCGGCGCGTTCAGCTTCCAGCGATCCAGGGTCCGCCGCCCTCCTTCGGTGGCTTTGAATCGGTCCAGGACCACCCACCCCGCGATCGTCATCAGGATGAGAAGCCACCAGTAGTCGCTGAAGAAGTCGCTGATCGAAATCACGATCTTCGTCGAGGTCGGAAGGCGGTCGTCCATGCCCTGGAAGATCGTGAGGAACTTGGGAAGCATCACGGCCATGAAGAACACGATCACCGCGATGCCGACCATCGCCACGATCGCGGGATAGATCAGGGCCGAGATGAATTTCGACTGAACCTCGGCGAATCGTTCGTAGTGCGCTCCCAGACGGCGAAGCACGTCCACCAGGGCCCCGCTCTGCTCGCCCGCCCGGACCATGTTCACGAAGAGTTCCGTGAACACCCGCGGCTGCCGCGCCATCGCGTCCGAAAGCGACTTCCCCTCCATGACGTCCTGCCGGAGCTGCCGGCTCACCTCCGACGGAATCCCCTTGGTCTCCAGGTGCGTCATGCTGTTCAACGCCACCGTCAGCGGCATCCCCGAGTTCAGCAGATTCGCCAGCTGGTTCGTGAAAGTCCCCAGTTCCTGGAGCTTCGGCTTGCGCTTCCGTTGAAGCGCGGCCTGCAACACCCGCGGCATCCATTGTCCGCGGGCCGCGGGAGCGCCGGGAGCGCCGCCCTTCCCACCTTTTCGCGCGTCCGCCGCCGCGCCAGCCACCTGCACCGCCACCGGAAAGAGGCCAAGCCGTTCCAACTGCGTGAGCGCCGTCGCGCGGTCCGCCACGTCCAGCATCCCCTGCACCACCTCGCCGGATCGGCGCCGGGCTTTGTAGCTAAATTGCGGCATCCCGTGTCGTCGTCGTTGTCTTCGTCGTCGTCGTTGTCGATCGTAGCCCAGTCAAAAACCGGGCCGGGGCGAAAGTTCCTGCGCCGACACCCTCGCCCTCGCCTCCCACCCCGCGAAAGACGATCGGTTGCTCATTCACGCTTCCCCGCCGATAGCCTTGGAGGTCCAGCGTGACCTGCGAGTACCCCAGTTCCTTCAGCCGCGCCGCGATCCGCACGTTGCGCCCCGATTCGACGGCCCGGCCGATCTCCGCCAAACCGATCTCCAGACGGGCCAGGGATCCCCGCTTCAATTCATGGTGTCGAACCCGGACATCGAAAAAGCCCTCGTCCCGAAGGACGGCTTCCGCCGCCTCGATCATGCGCAGCTTGTCGACCGTGACTTCCTCCCCATAGGGAATCCGCGAACTCAGACACGCCATCTGCGGTTTGTCGGCCGTCGGCAGCCCCAGGCGCGCCGACGCGTCGCGGATCTCCGCCTTGGTCATTCCGATCTCCTTCAACGGCGCGCGCACCTCGAATTCCTTCGCCGCCTTCGCCCCGGGCCGGTGGTCCCCCACGTCGCTGGCGTTTTCGCCGTAGGCCAGGACCGCGAAGCCCTCGCGCGCCGCCAGGGGACCCAGTTCCTCGAACAACGCGTGCTTGCAGAAGTAGCAGCGGTTCTCCGGGTTCGCGAGGTAGGCGGCGTTCTCGAATTCCCGCGTGTTGACCACCCGCACGGGAAACCCAAACCGCCGGCCCAATTCCAAGGCCTCCTCCAATTCCGCCCTCGGCAGGCTCGGCGAATCGGCGATCGCCGCGAGCGCCTTGTCGCCGAGCACCTGATGCGCGACGTACGCCAGGAACACCGAATCCACCCCGCCCGAATAGGCGGTCAGGCACGACCCGAACGAACGGATCAGCGGCCGAAGTTGTTCCAGCTTGTCCTGCGACACGCGCCCACAGTGCCACTCGCCGGACACCCCGGGAAGCCCCAAGGCGGACCAAGCCGGGTCGTCATTCCAAGGATTCGAACCGCCCCAGAACCGATCGCGGATCCCGAACCCGCTCCGTCCGGCCTTCACCCCGGATCCTATACGCCGTCATCGCGAATGAGCTTCAGCAGTCGGACAATCTCCCGATGGCATCGGTCGAAGGACCTGGCTCGGCAACGTGCCTGATCGATGTCGAAGGCATCCGTGAATTTGGGCTGGTCGATGCTCTCGGCGTAGCTTCGGTCCCGAGGCATTCGAGCCCGCAGCCATTCCTTGGCGCCCCGAATGGACTCCGGATCCGAGGGCCCCGCGAGGTCAGGAGGAAGTCCTCTCCTGCCCCGAAGCGATTCGGCGGCCGCGAGAAACCACGACTCGAACTCTCGTTGGGCCAGAACCACCGAGACCGGGAAGCCTGGGCGTGCACCCTGGGCACGCGCCAGCAGTGCGGGACCTTCCTTCGCCGGACAGCCGTCGTCACAGTCCAACAGGATCAGCACGCCGCCCAGTCCCGCGTTCTTTCTCGCCGCCAACTCGACGTGGCGCTCAATCTCGCCTGACTTCAACAGCCTGGACGATGGCACACGTAGAACCGGATCCGTCCTAATGAACAGGGTCGGGTCGACCATCCGTGCGATCCGCCGAATCAGGATCGGAACAGCTTCGACCTCGCCGTGCCCTTCCACGATGGACGCGAGTCGGAGCATCTCACTCCGGGTTGTCCGAGAACAGGTTGAGCTGCCCCGGGGCGATTTGGCTCAACTGGTCAAGATCCGGAGACAATTGGCCGAGCCGCAGGAGTTCTCCCGCGGTGTAGAGGTTGTCCCGAATCGCGCCACGGCTGGCGGGATCCACAGCTCCCAGGATGGTGTCGCCGTTCTGGTTGGTGACGGCGACAATGTCTTCGTCCAGGACCGATTCGTCGTCGAGGAGGTCCGGGCTATGGCTGGTGACGAGGACCTGGGTCTGCTTCGACGCCATCCTCAAACCATCGCGGAGGATCCCCGCGGCTCCCGGATGGAGGGCGATCTCGGGTTCCTCAATACCGATCAGGGGAGGTCGACGGGGGGTCCCGCCATTGGATGATTGAAACAAAGCGGTCAGGACCCCCAACGCGCGCAACGTTCCGTCCGACATGTTTTCAGCCATGAAGCGCCAGGGCGGTCCGGATTCTCCGACGCGTTGCCGGAACTCCAAAGTCTCCTTCTTGCCCACATGGCAGCCGGTCACATCCACAACCCCCGGAACGACCCGAGACAGCATTTCCACGATCCTGTCTTTCGTCGCCGGGCTTTCCGTCTCCATGAAGCTCAAGACGCTGGCCAGGTTTCGGCCGTCCCGGAGCAGCGCCTCGCCGCTATCCGGAGGCTGAAGGTCACGGATGAGATCGGGGTTCAGGCTGTAAAAACACATCCGCGACAGACCGTCGTAAACGGGACGAAAAGCCGGCAGACTGGATGCGAGGACCAGGTACAAGCGATCACTTGTTGCCGGCGGCAGCAGCGACGGGTGGGAAGTTTCGACCTCGCCGGAAGTGACGACATAAAAATCGTCCTGCGGTAGACCGTGGATGCGGCATTCCTCCCTTTGAACTTCGAACCCTCCCTTGGGTAGAGCCCCAACCTGAAAGGCGTAGTAACCCGAGCGGGCGTCCGGAAGCTTGAACTCCAGGCGAATACCGAAATGGGTGGGATGTCCGGAGGAACGCCGACGGACCTCTTTGATGCCTCCCCGATCCCGGAGGGCGTGATCCAGCGATGTGTTCAAGGACTCGCTCACGAGTCGCAGCGCATCGAGGAAGTTGCTTTTGCCGGAGCCGTTGGGGCCAACAAGGAAGACCAGGGACCGAAGCGGAACCGAACAGGCTTTCACGCTCTTGTAGTTCTTGAGAACCACCCGGGTGATCAGGATTTCGCCGTTCATGGGGAAGATATGCGCGATCTCAGATCATCTCGTTGGGGCGATGATAGTGGTCCTGGCATGGGTGGCGCGACCCCTTTTCGGGATCGAAATGCCCCACGCTTCAAAATCAACTCACGCGATACTCGTCACGAGGGCCAACGCCCAACGGTTCTTCGGGACCGCCCCTTTGCGACCCTTTCGCGGACCTTTCTTCAGCTCACTTTCGACTCGCGCATCCGGGCGCCGCCACGCTGGCATGGGGACGTGATGACCACCGTGCGTTGCCTCGGACCGCGCCCCGCCGCCCTCGCGGTCCTCCTCGCCTTCCTCCGGCCGTTCTTGGTGTCCCTCCACGGTGCCGAACCCGATCTCCGTCCCGAGGACTTTCCCCACTTCCCCCCCGTCGAACCCGCCGCGGTCGCCGACTCCTTCGTTGTCCGCCCGGGATTCCGCGTCGAAGTCGCCGCCGCCGAACCCGAGGTCGTCGACCCTGTCGCGCTCGCCTTCGACGCCAAGGGACGGGCGTACGTCATCGAAATGCGGGACTACTCCGAACGCCGCCCCGAACGCCTCGGCCGTGTCCGAAGACTGGAGGATCGCGACGGCGACGGCCGCTTCGAAACCAGCACGGTGTTCCTCGACGGGCTTCCGTGGCCCACCGCCATCACCTGCTGGGACGACGGCGTGTTCATCGGATCCACCCCCGACATCCTCTGGGCCCGCGACACCGACGGCGACGGCAAGGCCGATGTCCGGGAGACGATCTTCACCGGGTTCGCCAGCGGTTACGCCCCCTACGCCACCAACCAGCTCAACGTCCAGGCCATGATGAACTCCCTCCAGTGGGGGCCGGACTGCCGCATCCACGGCGTCGGCAGCATGAGCGGCGGCAAGGTCCAGCGCGTCGAAAGCCCTTTCACCACCGCCTGGCGAACAAAACCGCTCGACCTCTTGGGGCCGCGCAAAGCCGAAAGGCAAGCGCTTGAAACCAACCCGGTGATCGACCTGCGAGGGCGCGATTTCTCTTTCGACCCGCGTTTCCTCGACCTCCGCCCCGAAACCGGAGGCGGCCAGCACGGCATGTGCTTCGATGACTCCGGTCGGAAGTTTCTTTGCTCGAACTCCGACCATCTCCAGGTCGCCCGCTACGAGGATCGCTACACTTCACGTGAAGACTGGGTCTCGCCGCCCTCGCCGCGCGCCAGCATCGCCGCCGACGGTCCCGCCGCCGAAGTCTTCCGAATCAGTCCCGAGGAACCCTGGCGCATCATCCGCACGAGATGGCGGGTGACGGGCCTCGTCCAGGGACTCATCGAAGGCGGCGGACGTTCGAGCGGCTACTTCACGAGCGCGACCGGCCTCACCATCTACCGGGGCGACGCCTACGGCGCGGACTATTCCGGCGACGCATTCGTCGCCGACTGCGGCAGCAATCTCGTTCATCGGAAAAAGCTCCGCGCCGTCGGATGCGAACTGGTCGGGGAACGACCTGCGGACGAGCGCGACCGAGAGTTTCTCGCCAGCCGGGACACGTGGTTCCGGCCGGTCCAATTCGCCAACGCGCCGGACGGGTGCCTGTGGATTCTCGACATGTACCGGGAGGTGATCGAGCACCCCTGGTCGATTCCACCGAATCTCAAGCGCCTCATCGATCTCAACTCGGGCAACGACCGCGGACGCCTTCTCCGGATCGCTCCCGCGGAGGGTACCCTCCGCCGCAGCGTTGATCTCGCATCCCTTTCCACGACGGATCTCGTCGGCCTCCTGGGGCACGCCAACGGCTGGCACCGGGACACCGCCGCCCGGCTCCTCCATGAACGCCAGGGCAACTCCATCGTCGCGCTCAAAGGAGCGCTCCGCCGAAGGGACAATCCTGCACCCGCCCGATGGCAGGCGCTTCAGCTTCTCTTCGCTCGCCGGGCCATCGACGGCACGGATCTCGCCAGGGCTCTCGTCGATCCCTCCCCGGTCGTCCGCCTCATGGCGATCCGGTACACCGAGTCCCAGTATCCCAACTCGACCCTCCCCGAGATCATCGCGCGCGCCTATCCTCCGATCGTCTCCGATCCCGACGCCCGTGTCCGGCTCCAACTCGCGTTCTCCCTCGGCGCAATCGAGCACCCCCTTCGAACCCAGTTCCTCGCGGCTCTCCTGCGGTCGGCGAAGCCGTCCCAAGGCGAATCGCTCATCCTGGATGCGGCCTTCTCTTCCCTCCGCAACGATGCGTCCGTCGCCTTCACGATCCTCTCCAGGGACGCCGAAACCGACCCGGCCGTCTCGTCCACCGTGCTGCCGGCGCTCGCGGGAATCGTGGGTCGCCGCAACCGACCTTCCGAATTCCCCGGTGTGCTCGACCAAATCGCCGCGCGCCCTCCTGACGAATCGTCGCTTCGGATCGCGCTTCGGTTCGCCGACGGAATCCGCGATGCCGGCGGTTCCCTTCCTTCCGCGGATCGGGAGAACCGGTTCGCCCCCCTTCGGACCGCCGCACTGTCGGCGTTGTCCACAGCGTCGGAATCAAAACTCCCGCGAACGGAGGCCATCCGATTCCTGGGGCACTACGCCGATTCGGATGCGTCGACACGCGCGGGCCTCCTCACCGCTTTGGATGGCAAACTTCCTGAGGACTCGCAGCGCGCCGCCATCGACGCCCTGCTTCGGACCGACGACGAGACAACCGTCGACGCCGTTCTCGGTCGCTGGTCCCGGCTTGAACCCGATCCCCAGGCCGCCTTTCTCGCCACCGTCCTTCGCCGAACATCCGGGTCCCGGCGGATCCTCGAAGCGATCGCGTCGCGCCAGGTCGAGGTGCGAAGCCTCACGGCCGCCCAGGTCAACGCCCTCCGCGGACACCGCGATCCCGAGATTCAGAAACGCGCGATCGAACTGCTCGGTCCGCCCGCCGCGTCCCGTCTCGAGGCGATTGCGGCCCTGCTTCCGGCGCTGAATCTTCGAGGTGACGCCGCCCGTGGCCGGCTCCTTCACGAGACCCAATGCGCGCCCTGCCATCGCCTCGCCGGCCAAGGCCATGCGCTGGGGCCCGACCTCGAGAGCGTCCGTTCCCAGCCCAAGGAAAAACTGCTCGTCGCCATCCTCGATCCGAATCGCGAAGTCCAACCAGCCTACTTTTCGATGACCGCCGAAACCACCGACGGCGAATCCCTCAGCGGCCTTGTGACTTCGGATTCCAACGCCGGCGTCTCCCTCGTCCAGGCCGGTGGTCTTCGGCACACCCTGGCCCGCGATCGGATCGCGTCGCTCAAACCCGATGGCCGATCCCTCATGCCCGAAGGGTTCGAAGCAACCCTGGACGCGCAGCAAATGGCGGATCTTTTGTCGGCCCTCACCGGGTCGCCGTAGAGCCTAAAACCCAGGACCCGGCCGAGTTGAGATCGTCGAATTTCGGACACGCGTTGGGACCTCGAACCCGGAACGGCATCACACGGAGGCGCAGAAGCACAGAGGGGGAGGGAATCCGTCTTCAGATCTCCGTGTCTCAGTGCCTCCGTGAGAGAGTCTCGGTTCATGGAGCGCATCAACGAGTTGCGACTCGCTCGTTGGATCCATGAACGGCGAAGGGTTCCACCACGAAGACACGAAGATCACGAAGAAGAAGGGTGGATTGGATACCTTCTCTTCGCTCGGTCTTCGTGTCCTTCGTGGGCTTCGTGGTTAAATGCCGGTTCATGGAACCAGGTCGAAGCGACGCAGTGGCCCGGTGAGCCGACTTGGCTGTAACCATCCGCCCTCGGAACTGCTCTGTCCCGAGGTCTCCTTGGTTCACCACAAACCGCATTCTCCCCCCCCCGTTATGTATCGATTCAGCCTGCCCGCATGGCTGCTAGCCGCCGCGGCTTCCTTCTCGAACCCCACTTCGACCCAGGCCCAGGACTGGCCCCAGTGGCGCGGTCCGGATCGCGGCGCCAAAGCCGCCGGATTCCAGGCACCCCAGACGTGGCCCAAGGCCCTCAACCAGAAATGGAAGGTCACCGTCGGGGAGGGCGTCGCCACGCCTGCCCTCGTGGGCGACCGCCTCTATGTCTTCACCCGGGAGAACGGAACCGAAGTCCTCCGCTGCCTCAACGCCGCCGATGGCAAGGAGCTGTGGCGGGACAGTTACGATTCCCTCGGCGCCACCGGACCCGCCCAGGGCTTTTCAGGGCCGCGCAGTTCGCCCGCCGTCGCCGAAGGCAAGGTCGTCACGGTCGGAGTCCGCGGGATGATCTCATCGGTCGACGCCGCCACGGGCAAAGTCCTGTGGCGCAAGGATGACTTCAAGGCCTACCCCAATTTCTTCCCATCGAGTTCGCCCTTGATCCTCCAAGGCCTCGCCATCGCCCAACTCGGCGGCAGGGGGAACGGAGCCGTCGTCGCCTACGACCTCACCACGGGAGCCGAGAAATGGAAATGGAACGGTCCGTCCCCGTCCTACGCTTCGCCCGTCGTCCTGTCCGTCGGATCGTCCCACTACGTCGTCGCACAAACCGAATCCAAACTCGTCGCCGTCGATGCCGCCACGGGCCGCCTCGCGTGGGAATCCGAAGCCGGTGGCGGCGGCCCGGATGGACCCGGCGGTCAGGGCCGAGGTGGTGGTGGCGGTGGTGGCCGGGGCGGGAATCGCGATTACAAGGCCGCGACTCCCATCGTCGACGGCTCGACCCTGATCCTCGCGGGTCGCTCGATCCGCGCCTGGAAGATGGAGAAGTCCGGCGACCAACTCGCCGCGCGCGACCTTTGGAACAACGAGGAGAAGTCCGTCCAGTTCAACACCCCCACCCTCAAGAACGGCCTGCTCTTCGGCCTTTCCGGAGCCAATGAGCTGTTCTGCGTTCGTGCCAAGGACGGGACCACGGCCTGGACCGCCCCGTTTCCGTCCAACGCGACACCGCCCTCCGACTCCGCCAGGCCTGCCGCTCAGCGACGGTCGTTCAACCCGAATGCCTCGGTCGCCGGCCAGATTGTCGCGCAGGCCGATCCCGGCCGACCGGGTGGCGGTCAGGGGCGCCCCGACGGACCCGGTGGCGGCCGACGCGGGGGTGGATTTGGCGGCGGTGGGGGAGGGCGCTCTGGGTACGGGAACATCATCGATGCCGGTCCCGCCTTGCTCGCGATCACGCCGGCCGGCGATCTGGTCGTCTTCGAACCCAGCGACGTCGGCCTGAAGGTTCTCGCGTCCTACAAAGTCTCCGACGGCCAGACCCACGCCTACCCGGTCCTGTCCGGCAAACGCATCTTCATCAAGGACGCGAACGATCTCACGCTCTGGTCCGTCGACTGAGCGAACCGGCAGCGAAGGAAACCGCACACGCCAAATTCCCGACGCGACGGAGCTTGCTTTGGCGCGCCGCCTGGTTCGCCGCGCCCGTCGGCACCGTTCGAGTACGAGTACGAGTTCGAGTTCGGGTACGAGTTCGAGTTCGAGTTCGAGTTCGAGTGCGAGTGCGATGCGAAGATGGCGCATCGGAGCATGGATCACCCAAGAGGCACCCGGGACCCGTGGGCTGGTCATCGCGCCGGAATGTCCTCCTTTCCGCCTCCCTCCGTGTGCTCCGTGTGATCCGTGGTTGCTACCCCCGTCCGCAAGCTCGCTCAACGGCTCGACTCGACCAACGCGCGAACTCCCTCCGGGCTGAACTCGTCCGCCCTCAGGGACAGGCCACGGTCGCTGCGGGTGGCGCTCACCCGGGTCCGGCTCTTGGACGCCACGGTCTCCATGGTCCACTCCGCGACCACCCAGCCGCCTTCGTCCCGGCGGACCACCCGCCCCGCGGTGAGACGCTTCTGAACGGCTCCCGCCGCATCGAGCTTGTCGATCCGCATCGCGACCGACTTCTCCTTCGCGATCCAGAGTCGTACCCGCGGATGCCGGACACTCGGACTCGGGTCGGGTGCGCGCAGTTCCAGCACCCAGCAATCCGCGCCCTCCACCTTCTCGGAACCCGTCACGCGGGGATCGGGCCAGTCCCAGAAGGACTCCACGAAATCCTCGACGCTCAAGTCGGAACCGAACAGCGGTTGGTCGAGATCCGCGGAAGTCAGCGGAACCACCTCGTTGGGCGGCTCGAATCGAAAGCCGCCGAGGCCCGCCGCTTCGGCTTGGCGGATCATCCAGGCCCGACCCTTTTCTTCCTTGGGCCACATCGCGACGACGAGCGTCTCGTTCGTGGCCCCTTCGCGCCGGGTCTTGATGAGGACCTGAAGGGATCTGTCGCGCTCCCGGTCCCCGTCCCGGTCCCGGTCGCCTTCGCGTTCGACCGAGATTCGCGCCCGGGTCCGTGATCCCGACGTCCGCTGGCTTTCGACCAGCGCTGACACCAGAGCGCGGGCATCGACGGGAGTCTCCGCCCCGGCCCCGGCATCGGCCCCGGCATCGGCTCGCGACAGACAAGCGGCCGCCAGGACAGCGGCGAGCAGCATCGCGAACCCGCGCATCGGCTTCGTTTGAAAGGCCATTGAATTCACTCCTTCCACGGATGGGTCGATCGGATCATTCCGCTCTCAGGGCTTCGCCCGGCTCCAGGCGGGAAGCGCGCCAGGCGGGGTAAAGCCCTCCCGCCACCCCCAGACCCACGGCAACGGCCAAAGCCATCGCCAACAGGCCCGGGCCCAGGTCGGCTTCGAGTTTGCCGTGCAGCATTTCGGTGCGTTCGAGCGTCCGAACGGCAACCAGGCCCAGGAGAATCCCGCAGACCCCACCGACCACCGACAACGCGACGGATTCGATCAGGACCATCGCCATCACGCGGCGGCGCTTCCAACCGATCGCCAACAGGATCCCGATCTCGCGGGTGCGCTCGAACACGCTCATCAACACGGTGTTCGCCACGCCGAACGCGCCGACCGCCAACGCGATCCACGAGGTTGCCCAACTCATTCCACGCGCCACTTCGACACCGGTGTTCCTCCCCGCGACCTCCCCGGCTTCCAGCGCGTTGAACCCCCGGTACTTCTCCTTCAGAAGCACCCGGACCGCCTCGATCCCGCGTTCCCGCTGGTCCGGCCGCATCCGGAGATTCAGGAAGTTGATCTGATGGCCGCGCTCCGTGACCCGCTGCATTTCCGGCAGCGGCATCACCACGGCCCCGTTCTCGACCAGCGCCGGACTCTCGAAGATCCCGGTGACCTGGAACGCGTCGAACTCGATCTGAACGGTGTCCCCGACCTTCTTGCCGAGCGTCTCCGCGGCGAGGGAACCGAGGACGAGTTGCCTCGGCGCACCCACCCGCGGCCAGACGCCGTCCTTCAATTTGAGGTGCTCCCACAGGAATCCGGGATAATCCCAGCCGAAGACGAGCATGGTGGGCGAGTCCTCGATCCCCATGAGGTCACTCATCAACCCCGCCGCTCCGGACACTTCCGGCAAGGCCGCCAACTCGGCACCCAGACCCGCGTCGAACGGGGCCGGCAACGGACTGCGGCTCGTCACCTTGGTGATCACCAGGTCCGTCCCCCGCACTTCATAGGCGTTCTTCCAAACCCGTTCGAATCCCCGGGCGAGACTCGTCAACGCCACCACCGCCGCGATCCCGACACCAATGCCCCCCAACGTCAGCAACGTCCGGGTCGGACGTCGCAACAGGTTCTTCCAGGCCACGGTCAGAAACGTCATGCGCACCCCCTGGCACCAGCCGCCTCCCCGTCGAAGGTCACCCGCCCGTCCAGCATCCGCACGACGCGCCCCATCCGCGCCGCCACCGACGGATCGTGGGTCACCAGCACCATCGCCGTCCCGTGCGACCGATGCGCCTCCAGCAGCAGATCCATGATCCGCGCCGCGTTGGTGCTGTCCAGATTCCCGGTCGGTTCATCGGCCAACAGCAGCCGCGGGCCGTTCGCAAGGCTCCGCGCCACCGCCACCCGCTGCCGCTCACCCCCCGAGAGCTTCGATGGCCGATGGTCCAATCGCGCCTCCAATCCCACCGACGCCAGCAGCGCCTCCGCCCGCCGCCGACGCGTCACCCGGTTCCCGGGGCATTCGAGCATGGGCACCTGGACGTTCTCCAACGCCGTCAATGTCGGGATCAGATGAAACGACTGAAATATGAACCCGATCTCGTGCGCCCTGAATTCCGCCAGATCGGGAATCCCCGACAGCGCCTGCCCGCCGAAGCAGACCTCGCCGCGGGAGGGTCGATCGAGCGCGCCGAGGATCTGAAGCAGCGTCGATTTCCCGCAGCCGCTCGGACCGACGACCGCGAGGGTCTCGCCGGGTTGAATATCGAGATCAACGCCCCGCAGGGCCCTCACCCGCCCGCCGTCGAACTCGCGCTCGACCCCGCGAACCGTCACCAAGGGCTGCATGTCCTCTCCCGCTTGAACCGGAACGCCCGGTGCTAGTCCGTGTTCAGGCAATCAATCTCTCCAAGGATGCCCGGAAGATCCGGTAGAACTCCGACGGACGCTCCATCGGCGGAGTGTGCCCACAGCGCTTGATGAAGTGCAGATCGGCCCCCGGAAGGTGCCGGGCGAACTCATGGGCCACCGCCGGAGGCGTGATCTGGTCGTCCTCACCCCAGATCAGCGTGACCGGACAATGGATCCGCGGCAGGACATTGCGCAGGTCGCTTCGCTTCACGGCGCGCGCCAGGCGCACCACGTTGATCAGCGTTTTCGTGTCGCCGATGGTTTCGCTCACGGCATCGAGCAGTTCCTCCGTCACATGGACCGGATCGTAGAAGACCTCCTCCACCTTCTGCCGCAGCCAGGCCCGGTCCGGCCTTCGCGGAACCCCGCGTTCGAATCCCCGCTCGTGCAGCCCCGAGCTGCCCGTCAACACCAGCGCTTCGACCCGCCCGGGCAACCGCGCCGCCGTGAGCACCGCCACATGGCCTCCAAGCGAATTGCCCGCCAGGACCACGCCCTCGATGCCCTCCTGGTCCAGTCGCCGCTCCAAATCGTCACAGAGGTTCTGCAGTCCGCACCGGCCGTGCGGGAAATCGAACACGGGCAGATGCGGCGTGATCACCCGCCATTCGGACCGCAATTCCCGACCGACGACCGCCCAGTCGGCCGGCCGCCCGAACATGCCATGAAGGAGAACCACCCCCGGCCTCGGCCCGGCGCCAACCAACCCCCCTAGGCCCTCCCGGGTGCAGCGTCGCGAACTCTGGCTGGTCGATGACGTTGACAACGAATCGGACCCTAACCGTTTCACGGGTCACGTCAAAGCTCCCGAACGCACCCAGGGAATTTCCCTGGCGCCCGATATTCCCTCCCCCTCACCTCGCCCGCCGCGTAGCCTCGCCCGCATCGTGGCCGCAACCCTCTACGACCTCCTTCCCAAGGACGGACCCGTCCCCGCCGACCAACTGCTGGACCGCTTCCTCGACTACGCCCAGGCCCGCGGACTCGAACTCTATCCAGCCCAGGAAGCCGCCCTGCTCGAACTCTTCGAGGGCAAGAACGTCATTCTCAACACCCCCACCGGCTCGGGGAAATCCCTCGTCGCCTCCGCCCTCCACTTCCAATCCCTCGCGACCGGACGGCGCTCGGTCTACACCTGCCCCATCAAGGCGCTCGTCAACGAGAAGTGGATGGCGCTCTGCCGCGAATTCGGCCCCGACAACATCGGACTCAGCACCGGCGACGCCACCGTCAACCGCGATGCCCCCATCCTCTGCTGCACCGCCGAGATCCTCGCCAATATCGCCCTCCGCGAAGGCGATCAGGCCAGCGTCCACGACGTCGTCATGGATGAGTTCCACTGGTACGCCGACCGCGACCGCGGCGTCGCCTGGCAGGTCCCGCTCCTCGCCTTGCCCAAGACCCGCTTCCTCCTCATGTCCGCGACCCTTGGCGACACCGCCTTCTTCGAGACGGAACTCACCCGCCTCAACGGCCGCCCCTCCGTGACCGTCCTGTCCCGGGACCGCCCCGTCCCCCTAGAATTCTCCTACGCCGAGACCCCGCTCGCGGAAACGCTCGAAGGCCTCGTCCGCGGCGGCAAGGCGCCCGTGTACGTCGTTCACTTCACCCAGGCCGATGCCGCCGAAAGCGCCCAGAATTTCACCAGCATCAACGTCGGCACCCGCGAGGAAAAGGCGGCCATCGCCGCGGCCCTCGAAAGCTTCAAGTTCTCGAGCCCGTACGGACCCGAGATCAAACGCTGGCTCCGCCACGGGATCGGCCTCCACCACGCCGGCCTCCTCCCCAAGTACCGGGTCCTCGTCGAACAACTCGCCCAACGCGGCCTTCTCAAGGTCATCTGCGGCACCGACACACTCGGCGTCGGCATCAATGTCCCCATCCGCACCGTTCTCTTCACGCGCCTCTCCAAATTCGACGGGCAGAAAGTCGGCATCCTCTCGGTCCGCGATTTTCATCAGATCGCCGGACGCGCCGGGCGCAAGGGCTTCGACGATCGCGGATGGGTCGTCGCCCAAGCGCCCGAACACGTCGTCGAAAACCTCAAGCTCGAGGAAAAATCCAAGCGCGACGGAAAGAAATTCCAGCGCCGTCAGCCGGAGAAGGGCTTCGTGAGTTGGGATCTCAACACGTTCAACCGACTCCAATCCGCCGCGCCCGAGCGGCTCGTCTCCCGGTTCCAGGTCTCCCATGGAATGCTGCTCAACGTTCTGAGCCGACCGAGCAACGGCTGCTCCACCCTGCGCGAACTCGTCCGCGCCTGTCACGAGACCCCGGCCCAGCGCAAAGCCCACACCCGCCGCGCGTGGCAGCTCTTCCGCTCCCTTGTCGAACGGCACATCGTCGAGTTCGTTCCCCCGTCCGACCCCTCCGCCCCGTCCCACGCGCTCCGCGTCAACGTCGAGCTCCAGGACGATTTTTCGATGGACCATTCGCTCTCGCTCTACCTCCTCGAAACCGTCCCCCACCTCGATCCCCAGGCCCCCGACTACGCCCTCGATCTCATCACCCTCGTCGAGTCCATCCTCGAAAACCCCGAGATCATCCTCCGCCGCCAACACGACAAGCTGAAGAACCGCATGATGTCCGAGTGGAAGCAGGAGGGCATCGAATACAACGAACGCATGGCCCGCCTCGACGAACTGGAATATCCCAAGCCCCGCCGCGAATTCATCTACGAGACGTTCAACGCGTTCGCCGACCGTCATCCCTGGGTCGGGCAGGAGAACATCCGCCCGAAATCCATCGCGCGCGAAATGTTCGAGGAGTTCCGGTCGTTCGCCGACTACGTGAAGATCTACGACCTTCAACGCTCGGAGGGCCTGCTTCTCCGCCACCTCAACAGCGTGCTCAAGGTCCTGACCCAGACCGTCCCCGACACCGCCAAGAACGACACCGTGCGCGAGATGGAATCCTACCTCGGCCAGATGATCCGGCAGGTCGACTCCAGCCTGCTCGAGGAGTGGGAACGGATGCGCGATCCCCTCGCGAAACCCCGCGACGAATCCCCCGAGGTCAGACCCCCCGGAGCCGAAGAGGCCGCCCGCGACATCACCCGCGATTCCAAGGCCTTCACGTCGACCCTGCGCACCCACGTCTTCGCCTTCCTCCGCGCCTTCGCCAACGCCGACTTCGAAGCCGCCCTGGCCGCGCTCCAGAACCCGATGGACGGCCGCGGCGAACCCTGGACCGTGCCCCGGCTCGAGGCGGCGCTGGCCGCCCACCAGGTCGAACACCAGGGCATCCGCCTCGACCCCGAAGCCCGCAACCTCCGGCACACCCACGTCCGCGTTTCGGACGACCGCCAATCCTGGCGGCTCGACCAGATGCTCGTCGACCCCGACGGCCACAACGACTGGGTCGCCTCGTGGCACGTCGACCTCCAAGCGTCCCGCGACCGCCAGGAAGCCGTCCTGCGCCTCGACCGGATCGGAAGCCTCGCCGGGTCCGATTCGGCGGATTCGTCGCCACCGCCCTGAACCCGGCCCCGCCGGCCTGGAGACCTGATCCACCACGAAGACACGAACACGAAGCGCACGAAGGATTGAGAAGACAGTCCCAGGAAACCCGGCCATTCACCGCGCGCCTTCGCCTTTCAGATCGGATCCCCCTTCGTGTCCTTCGCGCCTTCGTGGTCAATCCTCAGGCTCTCCCGGCCTGAAGACTCGATTCACCACGAAGACACGAAGCGCACGAAGAACTCAAAGAACCATCCGTTTCAGCCCGTGTTTCAGGAGGTCCACGTTGAAGTTGATCAGGATCCCGATTCGTTTCCCGCTGAGCTTCAGATACGTCAGAAGCTGGGCTTCGTGAACGGGAAGCAACGATTCCACCGACTTGAGCTCGAGAATCAGAGTGTCTTCGACCAACACGTCGACTCGATAGCCACAATCCAAATGAATCCCCTTGTAGCTGATCGGAAGTGGGCGCTGGAGTTCGAACTCGATTCGCGCCAGGGCCATCTCGCGGGCCAAGCACTGCTGATAGCTGGATTCAAGCAGTCCTGGTCCCAACGCACGGTGCACCTCCAATGCACAACCGATCACGCGGTTCGACAATCCATCGAACTCCATTCAGTCCTCCTGAACTGAAATCCAATCCCCGGACAAAGCCCGCCGGCAAACCAATTCATACCCTCTCTCTCTTCGTGTCCTTCGTGTCTTCGTGGTCAATCCTCAGGCTCTCCCCGCCTGAAGCCTCGATTCACCACGAAGACACGAACACGAAGCGCACGAAGGATTAAGAAGACAGTCCCAGGAAACCCGGCCATTCACCGCGCGCCTTCGCCTTTCAGATCGGATCCCCCTTCGTGTCCTTCGTGCCTTCGTGGTGGATCTCCTCAGGCCTGCCCGCCTCGCATGGACCCGGGTGCAGGCTCGCAAGGACGGAGGGTGACGAAATGCTGATCCATGGCCGCCGACAGAGCCGCGGCGAGTTGCTTCACCCCAGGGTGCCGGTAGACGTCGTCGTGCGCGGCATCCAGCCAATGAACCCGCGGCGGGATCCCCGTCCACCGCGTCCAACCCCCATCCCATAAATGCGTCATGACAGCCGGTTCGAGCGGGTGCCCGTGCCGTCGCGACGTGTTGGTCTCGCGGAACACATCCAGCTTCACCCGCGGCCCGGGTCGCGGCTGATAGTTCAACGCCAGTTCGATGTTCCCGCTCACGATCGGGTGCCTCGCCCACTCCGGCATTCCCGGCCGGGCGCCCGTCGCCTCCTGAAACGTTTCCTTCGCCCGACGAGCCATGCCCCCGACCCGTCCGAGCCGCTCCCGGCGCGTGCTGCGGTCCACGAGCGTGCGCCACAGCCAATGGGGAAACCACCGCGCGAAATGCCAGGCTTTGCGGAACGTCCCGGGGTAGGTCACCGGCGGATGGGTCCCAATCACCGCCACGAACGGCGGTTCCCCGCCCGCCCGCACCAGTTGCCGACCCACTTCGAACGCCAGCATGCCCCCGAACGAATAGCCGACGATCGCCGGCGGCCCGTCCGGTTGGATCGTTCGAATCCACCGGATCACATCGGTCGCCGCCGCCTCCATCGACTTCGGTAGCTCCTCGATCCGCCCCCCCGCCGCCGGAGACCGAATACCAAACACGGGTTGATCCTCCCCCATCGCGTCGGCGAGCGCGAAATAGACGCTCACGTCGCCGCCGATCGCATACAGGCAGAACAACGGGGGACGCGACCCGCGGCGCCGAAGGGCGATCACGCTCGAAGCCACTCCGTCCGCCGTCTGCTCCTTCACGGCCCGCGTGAGTCCCGAAAGCGTCGGATCCACCAGGAAACTCGACACCGGCATCCGAACTCCCGTGATCTCCTGGACACCCACCACGAGTCGGATCGCCATCAGCGAATCCCCGCCCAGATCCCAGAATCGCGGGTCGCCGTCCGTGGATTTCGCCGACGGAAACAGCTGCCACCACAGCCGGAGGAGCGCCTGTTCCAGACCGTCCCCTTCCGGATTCAATTCCGCCGGTGGACCTGCCGCGTTCCCGGGAACCGCTTCGTTCCTGAGGGCGGCGCGGTCGACTTTTCCCGCCGCGTTCATAGGCAGCGCGTCCCTCAGCACGAACCGGGACGGCACCATGTAGGCCGGAAGATTCGCCGCGGCCATCGACCGAAGATCCGTTTCCAACCGGCCCGCCGACCCCGCGGGAACCACATGCGCCACGACGCCGGAGATACCGTCGGCGTCGGTTTCGGGAACACAACAGACCTGACGCACTCCGATGTTCCCGAGAAGACACGCCTCGATCTCGCCCAACTCCACCCGGCGCCCGCGGATCTGGATCTGATCGTCGCGCCGTCCGAGGAACTCGAGTTCCCCCGCGGCGTTCCACCGGACCCAATCACCGGTCCGATAGAGCCGGCCTCCCGCTGCACCCGAAAAGGTGTCGGGCACGAACCGTTCCCGGGTGAGTTCGGGGCGACCCAGGTAGCCGCGCGCCACCTGCTCGCCGCCGAGAAGAAGTTCCCCGGTCCCACCCGCTCCCACCTCGCGTCCCGAGTCGTCCACCACATGGACCCGCACGTTGAGGATCGGTCGGCCGATGGCCGGACGCTCCAGCCCCTGACCCGGGCTCACGACCGCCCAGGTGCTGTCGACCGTGTTTTCCGTCGGACCGTAGGTGTTGAGCACGGTGAACGGCAGACCCGCCGGCGGACGGACGCGCAGCGTGTCCCCGCCCGTCGCCAGGTGGCGCAACGCCGTCGTCGCGGGCCATGGCCTCGTCAGCAGAACCTCCGCCAGCGCCGTCGCCACAAAGGAGAAGGTCGCCCGCGAATCCACCAGCCAGTCCCTCAAGGCGTCGATGTCCGTCAGGACCGACCGAGGTGGAATGAGAACGGTTCCGCCGGTGCAGAGGGACGGCCAGATGTCCGCCACCGAGGCATCGAATGTCACGTGCGCCAGCAAGGTCGCCCGATCGCCCGGCTTCAGGTCCAGCCTCCCGCGGTAGTGCCAGACCAGATTCGTCAGTGAATGATGCTCGATCTCGACGCCTTTCGGGCGCCCGGTCGAACCCGAGGTGAAGAGGACATAGGCCCGCCGCGCCGGGTCCGAAGGCACTCCAACGGGTTCCGACCCGCCGGCCTCCGTTCCCAGAAACTCCCGCTCGTCCAACGCCCAGACGTTTCCGGGCCAGTCCTTGAGCAACGCGGCGTGCGCGGAATCCGTCAGCACCCGGCGCACACCGCTTTCCTTCAACAGAAACTCCAACCGCGCCGCCGGGACATCGACACCCAGCGGCACATAACTCCCACCCGCCTTCAGGATTCCAAGGATCGCGACGATGAATCCGCAGCCCCGGTCCAAAAAGACTCCCACCGCCTCCTCGTTCCCGATTCCTTCCGTCGTCAACCGCGCCGCGACCGTGTTCGAAAGCCGGTCCAGATCGAAATAGGTCACCATCCGGTCCCCCTCTTCGATGGCCACCCCCGAGGGCGTCGCCCGCACCTGATTCCGGAACAGATCGACCACCGACTGATCCCGCGGAAAAGACCCTTCGTTCCGGTCCCATTCCCGCGGCACCGACGCCCCGGATCCGCTCGAAACTTCGCCACGTCCGCGAATGTCCCCAACCCCGCCAACGTCGCTCCCGCGCTCGCTCCCACGATCGCGCTCACGTTCGCGCTCACGTTCGCGCTCCGCCAGCACGGCCCGATCCACTTTGCCGCTGATCGTCCGCGGAAGTTCGGCAAGCCACCGGAATCCGGTCGGAATGAAGAACAGCTGGATCCGTTCCGCCAACCAGGCGCGAAGCTGGTCGGGGTCGGGGTTGGGTTCGGACTTCGGATCGCGCGCGACCAACCCACCCACCAACAGCACGTCGACG
>JBFWOK010000033.1:0-46951 GCA_050250555.1 Limisphaerales bacterium | reverse complement strand
CCGTCCTCCGAGACCGCAGTAGAGGAAGGCGGTGACGGTGTGGATCGAGATGGCCCAGACGATCGAGACAAAGACGAACGGAACGTACCAGCGGGGGTTGGGCCGCAGGCCGAGGAACCGGGTGTAGAGCAGGTAGCCGGAGATGTGGAGGTTGAGGAGGAGGTAACCCCAGAGGACGATGACGTCCCAGGTGAGCATCGAGAACGGGAAGTTGAACCGGCCCAGACCGGGGATCAGATGCCAGAATCGGTCGGGACGGCCGAGGTCCACGGTGACAAAGAACAGGCAGACGCTGATGGCCGCGACGGCGAGCAGTTCCCCGACGATGACGACGTCGTGCATGCTCTCGTCGTGATAGAGGTACGCGGGGATGACCATCATGACGGCGCCGGCGGCGACCCCGACGAAGAACGTGAAATTGGCGATGTAGAGGCCCCACGAGACGTGGTCGCTGAGGCCGGTGACGCCCATGCCGTCACGGACCTGAACGGCCCAGGCGTTGGCTCCGACGAGCGCGACGGCGGTCAGGAGGGTCATCCATCCGTAGAACAGCCAGCCGCCGTCGGTGGCGCGGATGAGGGAACGGACGAGGAACCGGGCGTAGTCGCGGAAGTGGTGGTTCCACCCGGGTGGGGGGACCGGGGTGTCGAGTGGGGCCGGGGAGGCGACGGGGGGCATGGTCGTGCGGGGGGTGCTGGGGTGGAGTGGTGCGCTGTGGGGCGGGGCGTGGCGCCCGGGCCTATTCGTCGAAGAAATAGTAGAAGCGCGGCCGAGTCCCGACGTCCTCCTTGAGGACGAACACCCTCTTGTTTTCGAGCACCCAACGGATCTCGCTGTCGGGGTCGAGCAGGTTGCCGAAAACTCGGGCGCCGGTCGGACACGCTTCGAGGCATGCGGGGAGCCGGCCGTTGCGTGTCCTGTGGAGGCAGAACGTGCATTTTTCCATCACGCCCTGGGGACGGATGCGGTTGCTGAGGTAGCCCTGGACCGGATTGACCTCCTCGGTCGGGATGCTGGGGGTCGTCCAATTGAAGCGGCGGGCATGGTAGGGGCATGCGGCTTCGCAGTAGCGGCAGCCGATGCACCAGTTGTAGTCGACGACCACGATGCCGTCCTTTTCCTTCCAGGTGGCTTCGACGGGGCACACGGAGACGCACGGGGGCCGGTCGCACTGGTGGCATTGGACCGGCATGTAGAACTTGTCCTTTTGGGGGACGGGATGGTTGTAGTGGGCGTTGCCTTTTTCCAGGTCCAGCGAACCCTTCCGCATTTCGAGGACTCGGATATAGGACTGCTGGCTGGGACGATCGTGGTTGTTTTCCTTGTGGCAGGCCTCCGCGCATTTGCGGCATCCGATGCAGATGCTGAGGTTGAGGGCGTAGGCGAACTGGACGCCTTCCTGGGCGGGGACGTCCTCGATCCGGACTTCGGCGCCGTAGCGTTGGCGGGTCTCCGTTTCGAGGCGTTCGATGATCCGCGCGAGTTCCTCGCGGCCGAGTTCCTTGTAGTGCTTCTGGAGGAACTCGGAGACCGAGAGATTCGGGGTCCATTCGGTCAGCGGCGCGAGAGCCTTGGCGAATGCGGCGGCGCCGAGGGTGGCGCCGGCCACCTTGAAGGCGGTGCGCCGGCCGACGCCATGGTGGGGCGCCGTGGGTGGGGGAGGGGTGGTTGTTGGGTCAGCCATGGTGGGGCGCGGGCGTTGGGGCGGTCGTGGGGTCTGGGGCGGCGTGGGGCGCGGACGGCGGGTTCAGACCGCGGTCCACGGGAAGGGGAAAGGCGGGTTGGACGATCGGGAATTGGGGGGCGTGGGGGTCGTGACAGTCGACGCAATGATTCCGTTGGCGCGGGCCCTTGGAGAGGTCCCAGAACCCGGTCATGCCTCCGTGGGATCCGTTCGAATAGTCGCGGAACTGGGGTCCATGACACTGCGCGCAGAGCGTCATGGCTTCGGGAAACGGGAGGCCGCGTGCGTCGGCGAGCCGGAGTTGGTCGTAGTTGGCGGCATCGTGGCAGCTGAGGCAGGTCAGGTCGCCGTGCTGGTAGCGGAGGCCCTGGTGGAACTCGTCGAGATCGGAGGCGAATCGGGTGTCCGGCCTGGGGGTCGACGTGGCGTGGCAGGAACCGCAGGACACCGTGACGGGTTGATTGCGGGAATCCACCGTTCCGGTTTCGACGCGGGGCTGCCGGAGGGGGTTCCGGACCGTGACGGGATGCCGCGAGGGTGGATTGTCGGGGGCGGGGGGCGGTTTCGCGGCCGGCGAGGGGGACGGGGGCTGGGCGGAGAGGGCGGCGAACGTCCAGGGAGCGCCCGCGAGGGTGAAGGCGAGGGCAAGGGCAAGGGCCAGTCCGAATGTGACTGCGAACAGGGTCAGCCCGGGAGTTCGGGCCAGGAGGACGGCGCGGAGGCGCGGGTGCGACCCTTTGGGTGGCGGGTTGGGGCGTGGGTTCAGGCGCGTCACGGCGCCTGATGTCTTACCGCACGCGGAGGCTGCGGGGATTGACGGGTGTCAACCTCCTGGAAAACGGGCCCGGTCCGGCGTTGCCGTGTCCCGTCAGGCCGGAAGGAAATTCAGGGGCTGGAATCCCTTCGGATCGGCGGCGGCGGCGGCGGTGTAGCCCGGGATGATCTTGTCGAGAAGGGCATGGGAGTCGCCGAAATGCCGGGTGAACACTTCACCGAAGACGCCGCGGAAGTCCGTGGCCTTGGCCAGGTACCGGCCGTTGCGGCTGGAGAAGATGTCACCGCTCTTCCAGGTGGTGGAATCGCAATTGTAGATGCCGCCCTTGACGCCGCCGCCGGCGACGAAGACGACGCCGGATTCGGCGTGATCGGTCCCGCGGGAACCGTTCTCCTCGGAGGTTCGGCCGAACTCGGTCATCGTGACGATGAGGAGTTTGTCCCATTGATCCTGGAGGTCGCGGTGGATGGCCTGGATCCCGCGGGCGAGCTGGCCGAGGAGGGTGGGCTGACTGCCGGTGATCTGGCCCTGGCCGGTGTGGGTGTCCCATCCGCCGAGCGTCATTCCGACGATTTTGACGGGGGTCCGCTTGAAGAGCATCGCGGCCTCCATGAGTTTTCGACCCAGGTTGTCGGTGCCATAGACCGCGCCGTTGGCGGGGGTGTAGGTCCCCTGGGCGAGCGCGGACTGGAGGATGCCCATGGTGGAGCCGAGAAGTTTTCCGGTGCGGTGGACGAGGGGCCGGTAGAGGCGTGATGGGTCGTCCTGGGGGCCCCCGTACAATCCGAGGATTCCGGAGCCGTAGGATTCGGGGTTGGTGGACGGGAGGGCGCCCAGGGTCTTGAGGGCCTTGGCGCCGGAACCGGAGAAGCTGAACTCGGAGGCGCGGCTGAAGTTCGGGAACGGTCGGCTGCCCTTGAGGGCGACCATCTGGGCGCTGGAGATCGCGGCGGCGACGAACGCATTCTCCTCGGAATCGAGATCGGTTGTCTGGGCGAGGTGGCGGTAGAACATGCCTTCCTCGAGGGAGGCTTTTCCGGGGACGCCATTCTGCCAGTACTGCTGGCTGTCGAAGTGGGAGCGGGACTGGTCGCTGTACCCGATGCGGTGAAGGACGGCGAGGTTGCCGGGGCCCGCGACGCCGTTGAGGGAGGAGTGATTGTAGACCTCCATGAGGGGCTGCAGGGCGGGATGGAGGTGGGCGAATCCGTTCCCGGTGTCGATCGCCTGGGCCGGCGGGATGTAGAGCGTTGGGCGCGTGTCGGAATTGTAGGAGAGATCGCCGGAAGGGATCAGGGTGTTGATGCCGTCATTGCCACCGTTCTGGAAGATGAAGATCAGCTTCCGGTCGGAGGGGATGTCCGCGGCGAGGAGGCGGCGTTGGAAGAGGCCGGGAGCGAACAGATTGATGCCGAGGGCGCCCCAGGCGAGGGCGCCGGCCTTGAGGAATTGGCGGCGTTGGATGTTCATGGGCATGGGAGTCGGAGGTGGATCGCCGGATCGGCCGGCGGGCGGCGGGGTTCGGTGGCTGGCTGGCTGGCTGGATGGCTGGCGTTGGACTGGAATCGATTGGAAGGGCTCGGAGCACGTCATCCCGAGGGGCTCATTGGAACTGCCATTGAGGCATCGAGAGAATCATTCCCACAAGTCCCCGGAGGCGGGATGCGTAGTCGGCTCGCGCCGGATCGAAAGGAAGCGGCGTGCCCGCGTCGTTGGTGCTCGCGAAATCGACGAGCAACTGTTTGTTGGAGGCGGCCATGCTCCCGTGGAAGAGGAGTTGGTTGAAGTACTCGATGACGGATTCCGCGGACGAGAGGTTGTTGGCGCGGGCCCAGCCGAGGGCGTCCCACTTGACGCCGGTCAGGCCTTCGGCGGGAAGGGCCAGGGCGAATTGGATGCGCTCGAGCAACGTGCCGGTGTCGATCCAGTCGTGGCCGAGTTCCGACCAGCCATCCGGATCGTCGCGGTTGAACAGGTGCATGCCGAGGAGATCGTTGGAGGACGGCAGGCTGGTTCCACCCACGGTGGCCCGGAGCGAACGGAGGCTGCTGTTGATGAACTCGACGGGCGTCTTGACCTTGCACCGGAAATGTTCCCTGGCCCAGAACGTGCCGTTTTCGCTGGCGGGCGACAGGATCACCCGTAGGACGGTCCGGATATTGCCGGCGGGTTGGGTCGAATTCCACGCCTGGATCGCGTCTTCCGTGAGCCGGCGAAGGTCCTCGCGCGCGGTGCCATCATGGAAGGAGCGGAGCGAGATCTCGTCGGAGACGAACTTGTTGATGAGCTTGATGCAGATGAACTCGGCCGTGGACGGGTGGTTCACAAAGCCGTCGATGACGTCGACGGCGTCCTTGAGTCCGTCGAGGCCTGTCCGGCCGGCGGGGATGTTGATCTGGTGGGACGTCCCCTTGAACAGTGTTTTCGCGCCGGTGTCGTGGCGATCCGGGTCGAACCGGAAGGTCCACGCGCCGTTGGCGTCGCTGTTTTCGATGGAGCCGGGGAGAAGGCGGCGGAGGACGATCTTCGGCAGGAGCGAAAGGTCCGAGCTGGAGGACTGGATGTTGTGGACCTGGAAGGCCAGGACGTTTTTCTCAGGGGCGGGCTTGAAGAGGCTCGCGAAGGGCTGGAGGGGGAAGGCTTCGGGGCTGCCTCCGGCTTCGTGCCCTCCGTTGGCGGTGCGATTGAAGGCGGGGGGAGTGCCCGTCCCGTTCATGCTGGTGCTCCGGGCGATTTCCGTGCCGTTGAGGTAAGCCACGAACCCGTCGTCGTAATCGACCGACAGGACCATGTCCGCGATCTCCGAAACATCCGTGATCGTGAACTCCCGTCGCAGGTAGGCCGAGACGTACCGGTTTCGCATGTCAGCGAGGACGGTGGCGTCGTCGTTGTCGCCGTATCCGATGCCGGTCGAACCCGCGGTCCACGCCGTGTCATTGAAGCCGGGCTGGGTCCACGCCGTCGTCGCGACGCCGCCCGCGCCGGGGCTGGGTTCCGCGGTGCCCTTGGCGTACTTCCAGCCCGGACCGAGGTCGACGATGGGAGTGTCTTCGAAATCGACGTTCGATCCGGTGGGGGGCGTTCGTGCCGAGGCGGGGTAGGCGGGTTTCTGGTCGGCCCAGACTTTGCGCACGGTCCAGCCGGTGAAGCATTTCGCGAGTTCCTGGATGTCCTCCTGATTGTATCGGTTGTCGACGCCGAAGCCGAAGAGTTCGAGGATTTCGCGGGCGTAGTTCTCGTTGGCGGCGCCCTTCACGTTCAGGACGTTGTCGAGGTAGATGAGTTGGGACGGGCTGGTGGCGCTGAAGAGGAGCAGGTCGCCGAAGTTCCCCAGGGCGTTGTCGTGGAAGAATTGGTACTCGAGGTACTCGATCTGCGCGGCCTCGGTGGCGGCCTGGTCCTGCGACATGGATCGGCGGGCGTTCGAGTCCCGCAGGTCGTAGAGGTACTCGGCCACCTTGTCGAAGACCGTGGTGAAATGGTTCTCCCAGAATTCGGCGAGGACGGCTTCGAGTTGGCGCCGGGCGAGCGCGCCGCGGACGTGGATCAGTTGCTGGAGCGCTTCGAGGTCGCGGATCCGCTTTTGGGCGGGGATGGGCAGGATCTTTCTGCCGATGAACGCCGGGATGAGGCTGGCGTCGCTGCTGGTGACGCCGACGTTGTGGAGCTGGATCGCGAGGACGTTGGCCCCCGGTTTCAACAGGTTGCGTCGGGAACTGAGATCAAACTCCTCCGGGACACCCGCCTCGTGGTCGGTCGAAGCGGCCTGGTTGTACGCGGGGTTGGTCCCAGTGACATTCGCGCGGGCGATTTCGGTCCCGTTCAGGTAGGCGACGAAGCCGTCGTCGTAGTCGATTTCGAGGAGGACCGCGTCGAAGTCGTCCGGAGTCGTGACGTCGAAAGTCTTGCGGACGAAGATCGTGAGGTATCCCGGGTAGAGTTCCGACTGGCGCATGTCGGGGAACCCGGTGATGTCGTCGTCGTCGCCGTAGCCCAACCCGCTGGCGCCCTGGGGCCAGGCGCCGTCATCGAAACCCGGATCCTTCCAGCCCGCCGGAGGGGCCTGGTTGCCCTTGAAATACCGCCACGTGTCCCCGGGAGCGATCCAGCGCGTGTCCTCACGCGGCTGGTAGGTGGAGAAAAGGGCCGCTTCCCGGGTGGCGAGTTCGGTGTTGGTCGATTCGTCGATCGCGTCCGGGTTGAGCTGGCTTTCGATGAAGGCGGCGACGCCGGTGGACTGAACCGCCATGAGGTCCTCCGGGGTGGGTCCGTACGTCAACCGGCTGAGGACGTGGCTCGCCCGTTCGCCGGCGGTCAAGGGACCCGAGGTTCCCGAGTACTCGATGCTGAAATGTCCTTCGGCCGGGTAGGTGGCGGGAGGGACCGTGGTTTCGGTTCCCAGGCGGACCCGGAGGAAACGGGAGGCGCCCGCATTGGGAATGCGGAACGTCGCGGTTCCGGGGGCTCCGGAGGTTGGCGCCGCGACGAGGGATTCGCTGAAAGCCGATTCGACCGACGCCGTGCCTTCAAGCGCGGCGTGGCGGTAGCCGGCGGGGATCTGAGTGGAGATCACGACCTCGGCGCCCCGGGTCAGGATCGATTGAATGCGCGGACCGTCGGTGGTCTGGGCGGCGGCGGTTCCAGCGGCGGCGAGTCCGGAGATCGCGGTGGCGAGCACGGGCGCGAGCGCGGATGGGAAACCATGGTGGCGACGACGGAGACGAGGGAAGACGACGGGCCGGGCGGAGGAGGGAGACTGGGACTCGGGGGAGGCCGTCCTGGGTTCGTGGAGTTGCATGGGGGGGAATCCGAGGTCGGTGTTCGGCGGGATACGACTTGGGGAAGAGGGTTCGAACACTTCGACGTCGTCGGTAAACCAGGCGGGACGCTTTGGCAAGTCGACCCTTGGGAAGAAACCCCGAAAATGTTGGGGATAATGGCGTCCGCATCGTGGAAGACGCTAATCGACCGGTCCGGCTAGGGAAATCGGCGGAGTTCGCGAGTCTTGACAGGGGTCAACTCCAGCGGGTCGGGCCCGGGTCTAGGATGGCGCCATGAACCGAACCGAACCCCTGGAACGCCCCAGGGATCCCGTCGTGGGCGGACTGCTGTTGCGACCCTCGCGGGATCCCCGTCTTCGCGCGTCGGCGTTGGCGACGGTGGCCGGGCATCCCTCGATGACGCTGGGCGACCCCGTGGGGGATTGGTGGCCATTGGCGTTGGAGGCGGAGAACGCGTCGGACGGCCGCGACCTCCACGCGTGGCTGACCACGGTGCCGGGGGTCGACTGGGTGGAGGTCGTGTCGGTTGGGTTCGAGGGGATGGACGAGACGAATCGGATCCAGGCACCGGAGTCCGACCCGGACGCGCTGGCGCGCGTGGAGGCGAGATCATGAAGCGCATGCGGGACATCGGAACCGACGTCCGAACCGAGGGCGGGCTGGACCGTCGGCACTTCCTGAAACGAACGGCGTTGGCGAGTGCCAGCGCGGTGGCCGCGGCGCGGAGCGGGCTGGCGACGACGGAGGCATCGGCGGCGTCGTCGGCATCGCCGGAGGTCGCGGCGGGCGAATCCGGGACCCGATGGGACAAGGCGCCCTGCCGGTTTTGCGGGACCGGTTGTCATGTGGAGGTCGGCGTCCGCGAAGGGAGGATCGTCGGGATCCGGGGCGATGCCAAAGCCGAGGTCAACAAGGGACTCCTGTGTGTGAAGGGGTACCACGTCGGGATGATTCTCTACGGCAAGGACCGTCTGACCCAGCCGATGCTCCGGCGGAACGGAAGGATGGAAGTCATTGGCTGGGACGAGGCGATCGACGTGGTCGCGCGCCGAATCATGGCCGCGCCCGAGCGCTTCGCGATCTACGGTTCGGGCCAGTGGACCATTCCGGAGGGTTACGCCTCGCAGAAGCTGATGAAGGCGGGACTCGCGAACAACCACATCGAACCCAACGCGCGGCTTTGCATGGCCAGCGCGGTGACCGGGTATCTCTCGGTGTACGGCGTCGACGAACCGGCCGGCTGCTACGACGACCTGGATGCGTGCGACGTGCTGATCCTGTGGGGAAACAACATGGCCGAGATGCATCCGGTTTTGTTTTCAAGGGTGCTCGAGCGCCGGAATCGTGGTGAGAAAGTGCGCATCATCGACCTCTTGACCCGGCGCACCCGGACCACGGAATTCGCGGATGAATACCTGGAGTTCCGGCCGCAATCGGACCTGGCGATCGCGAACGGGATCGCCCACGAACTGCTTCGGACGGGTTCGTTCTCGAAGGAGTTCGTGGAGAAACACTGCGCCTTCAAGACGGATACTCCCGAGCACACGCTGGATGGGAAGCCCATCTCGTTCGACGACTTCCGACGGGAGATCGAGGCTTACACGCCGGAGAAAGTGGAGGAGATCTCGGGTGTTGCGGCGGCGCGGATACGGATGCTGGGGGAACTGTTCGGAAGGAAGGATCTCCGGATCACGAGCGTGTGGTGCATGGGGATGAACCAGCACGCGCGGGGGACGAACATCAACCGCCTGGTCCACGGCATTCACCTGCTCAGCGGGCATTGGGGACGGCCGGGGGATGCGCCGACCAGCCTGACGGGGCAACCAAGCGCCTGTGGAACGGCCCGCGAGGTGGGGACCCTGTGCCACCTTCTGCCGGGGGGACGCCTGGTCGCGAACCCGGAGCACCGGAAGCAGTCGGAGCAGATCTGGAATCTGCCGGAGGGCCGACTGAATCCGAAGCCCGGGTACCACACGGTGGTCCTGTTCGAGAAGTTCTGCACGCCCACGGACAAGGGAGGCGACATTCAGACGCTGTTCACCCAGGTCACGAATCCGGGTCAGTCCCTTCCGAACCTCCACAAACTCTTCAAGAGCAAGAAAGGCCTGGAGGACAAGTTCCTGATTGTCTGCGATGTCTACCCCACCGCGACGACGGAACTGGCGGACCTGATCCTGCCGGCGGCGATGTGGGTCGAGAAGAACGGGATCTACGGCAATTCGGAACGCCGCACCCAGCAATGGTTCCGGATGGTCCGACCGCCGGGCAACGCGCGGGATGACTGCTGGATGACGATCGCGATCGCGAGGCGGCTCTACGAACTCGGGCATCCGGGCATGAAGGACAAGGACGGCGGATTCCTTTTCTCCTTCAAGAACGAGAAAGGGGAGGAGGTTCCCGTCTGGGAATGGGATCGGTACTACGAAGTGAACGTGGACCGGATCCTGTTCGAGGAGTACCGGAAGTTCAGCGGGTTGAAGCACAAGGATCTCGCGCCGTACGACGAGTACGTGAAGGCGCGGGGGCTTCGATGGCCGGTCGTGCGGCAATCGGACGGCACCTGGCGGGAGACGCGATTCCGGTTCATGGAGTTCGACGATCCGTACGTGGCGAAGGGTTCGGGGGTGCAATTCTACCATTCGGTCACCAAGAACGACCGCGCCCAGATCTGGTACGCGCCGTACGAGCTGCCACCGGAGGTGCCGGACGCGGAGTACCCGTTCTGGTTGAGCACGGGGCGCGTCCTGGAGCATTGGCACACGGGAACGATGACGATGCGGGTTCCCCAGCTTCGCAACGCCGTGCCGCATTCCTACGTCGAGATGCACCCGGCGGACGCCGCGGAGAAAGGCCTGAAAAACGGGGACCTGGTGAAACTGAAGACGCGTCGCGGCGAGATGGAACTTCCCTTGTGGATCAGCGGCCGCGGGCATCCGCCCCGAGGGTCCGTCTTCGTGCCGTTCTTCGACGAACGGATGATGATCAACGACCTCACGCTGGACGCCGTGTGTCCCGTGTCCAAGGAACCGGACTACAAGAAGTGCGCGGTGGACGTCCAGCGCGGTTCCCTGCGGTCGGACCGGCGGCCGGGGCCCACCCTCTGATCGGATCCGACCCTGAAACCAAGCCATGCCATCGTCCCAAAGCGACCGCGCCCCGCTCCCGACCCGGGCTTCCCAGGTGTTGCTCGCGGTGATTCTCGTGACGTCCGTGAGCGGTTATTTCATGGGCTTGCGGCAGACGGACCGCTCGCGGGCTCGGGTTTCCGCGGGCGACTCCCGGATGGGCGCGGAGGGCGTGTTGCGGGGGGGAGTCGAACTGGAGCGGGAATCCGCGGCGCGGCCGGTGGGGGTTCGAACGATCGTGGAGTACTCGCTGCTGGGGGATGCGGGACTGAAACCCAACGCCGGTTGGCGAAGTTCGCTCGCCACCCTGAGGCCAGGGGGCCCGACGGCCGCGGTCCGGGGCGAACGGGATTCGGTCACGCCTTCCTCCGCAGCCCCGGGTCCCGCGACCGATGCGGAACGCCTGTGGGCGGTGCGGCGGCGCGCGACCCGTCGTGCCTTCGACGGCGCGCCGCCGGTGGTGCCGCACCCCATCGACGCGACTTCGTCGGCGAACTGCCGGGTGTGCCACGCGGAGGGATTGGTGGTCCGGGATGTGGTGGCGCCGCGAATGAGTCATCCCGAGATGGGCAGCTGCACGCAGTGCCATGTGCCCACGGATGGCGGCGTGCCGCCGGTTCCTCGGGACTGGGGTCTGACGCTCGCGGGGAATTCGTTCGTTGGCGGCGTTTCGGTGGGTCGGGGTTCCCGGGCCTGGCCGGAGGCGCCGCCCACCATCCCGCACTCGACCTGGATGCGGGAGAACTGCGCGAGTTGCCATGGCCCCACGGGCCTGGTGGGACTGAGGACGTCGCATCCCGAGCGAATGCTGTGCACGCAATGCCACGTCCCCGAGGGTGGATTCTCCCCCGGGCCGGGTGATTTCGCAGAATTGTCTGGCTCCGAACCGGGCGCGGGTTTGAATTCGCCGCGATGAGCGTTTCGCGGCGAAACCTGTTGTCAAAATTCCTGCGACCCCTTCAGGCGGGTTCCAAGAAGGCGGCGTCGGTGGTTGGAAGGGTGGAGCCGGCCGGGTACGTCGGGGAGCCTCCTTCGGGCGAACCCGATCCTTCGAACCGGGTGGCGGTGATCCAGGGGCGGTTCTGTCTCGCGTACCAGGGAAGTTTTTGTTCGGTGTGCTACGAGCGCTGCCCGGTGCCGCACGCGATCCAACTCAACGAGGGCGTGCCGCGAGTCGTTCTGGAGGCCTGCACGGGCTGTGGGGTCTGCCACGAAGTCTGTCCCGCGCCACGGAACGCGGTGCTGATCACCGAACGGCGCAAGGGATTCGGTGCCTGATCGTCCGAACGCCATGGACGGCGACGATTCCCCGGTGCGACCCGATGGCGACGCCGCGCCCCCGCTGGCGGAGTTGACCGGGACCGTGATGGATTCGGCGTTGCTGGCGCGGTATTTCGACGACCTGACCCGGTGCGCGGAGGTGCTGGCGATTCTTCCCAAAGCGGCGGCGCAGGAACGAACGGGCGACGGTGTGGCGTGGACGCTTCCGGAGGCGCAAACGGCGCTGGTGGAGGGCCGGGTGCGAGGGGTGCAGATCCGCTACCGCTACGACTCCGCGGAGTGGTGGGACACGCTGCTGGCCCAAGGGCGGGGCGTTCGCCTCGTGAGAATCCGGCAGCCTTCGTGAGCCGTCGCGCCGCATGGAATCCCGTAATCGTCCCTGTGGGACCGGCCGATCCCGAGGACGCCCATCTCTGCGCCGACCGGACTGGGGGTTGACGGCGGATATCGCGACCCACGCGGCGCGATTCGCTTCCGGTGGGACGGTGGATGATCTGCGGAGAGAAGTCCCTGGAAGGTTTCGGAAACGCCTTCCCGCCGCGACCTGGCCCCGTTCATTCTGTCCGCTCGAAACCGCATGATCCGACTCGTTTTGTTCGACATCGACGGAACCCTGATCTCGTCGGGGGGCGCTGGAGTGAAGGCCTTCGGGCAGGTCGCCCGGGTCACGTTCGGAGCGCCGGACGGGACGGCCCGGTTGAAATTCGCGGGGCGAACCGACCGGTCGCTGGTTCGCGAGTTTCTGGTCGAGGCCGGTCTGCCGGACACGCCCGAGAATTCGGCCCGGTTCCTGGACGACTACCTTCAGTGGCTCGCGGTTTATCTCGCGGAGTGCGCGGGTCGGGTCCTGCCGGGTGTGCTCGGGGCCTTGGATGGGCTCAAGGCGCTTCCGGAACCGCCGGTACTCGGCCTGCTGACCGGGAACATCCGGCTGGGAGCGGAGCTCAAGCTGCGTCGATACGGTCTTTGGGACGCCTTTGAACTCGGGGCGTTCGCGGATGATGGCGAGGACAGGAACGCGATCGCCGCGGCCGCCTTGCGCCGGGGCCGCGAGCTTCTGGGCGCCGCGTTGAACGGGGACGAGGTTCTCGTGATTGGGGACACTCCGCACGACATCACCTGCGCGCGGTCCATCGGGGCGCGTTGCCTGGCGGTGGCCACCGGGGGCACGTCGCTGGCGGAATTGGCGGCGCACGATCCCGCGTGGGCGGTCTCGAGCCTGGAGGCGGTGTCCGTCCCCGAGCTTTGTCGGCGCCCTTCAAAAAAAGGGAATTGATGGGCGGGGGAGGTGGGCCATGCTCTGCCCCATGGCGAATGTGATTCTTCGTCCCGAGGGCTGGATTCCGGAGCGAATGGCGACCGATGAGGCGGTTTTCCTGAACCGCCGACATTTCGTGCGGCGGTTGGGGTTGGCCGGGATTGGTTTGGCGGCAATGCGTTCGGCGCCGCGGGTGTCGGCCGCGGATCCCTACGGGCGGGGGTATCCGCATGCGCGGAGCAAGGATTTCGACCCGGGTTGGACGTTGACGGAGGAGAAGGCGGCGTCGACGTACAACAACTTCTACGAGTTCACGCTTCGGAAGGATGTGCACCGGCACGTGGGCCGGTTCCAGACGGCGCCGTGGAAGATCGAGATTGGCGGGTTGGTTGAGAAGCCGCAGACGATCGACGCCGAGGAACTGGTCAACACGATGCCGCTCGAGGAGCGGGTCTATCGGTTCCGGTGCGTGGAGGCGTGGGCGATGGTGGTGCCGTGGACGGGTTTTCCGTTCTCGAAACTGGCGGAGAAGGTTCAGCCGAAATCCGAGGCGAAGTTCGTGCGGTTCATCACGGCTTCGAAACCGGAGCAGATGCCTGGGATCGCGGAGAACCCGGAGTATCCGTGGCCGTACTTTGAAGGCTTGCGGATCGATGAGGCGCTGCACCCGCTGACGCTGGTGACGACGGGCGTGTACGGAAAGCCGCTGGCGAAGCAGTTCGGCGCCCCGATCCGATTGGTCGTGCCCTGGAAGTACGGTTACAAGAGCGCGAAGAGCATCGTGAAGATCGAGTTCGTGGCGGCGCAGCCGAAGACGTTCTGGGAAACCCTCCAGCCGCGGGAGTACCCTTTCGAGAGCAACGTCGACCCCGACGTGCCGCATCCGCGATGGTCGCAGGCGACGGAGCGGATGATCGACACGGGCGACCGGGTGAAGACGAAAAAGTACAACGGGTACGGGGACGCCGTGGGGCGCCTCTATGGGGCCTAGCGGGTTCCATGCCGGAACCCATCGTCAGCGTGGCGGGCATGCGGGCCCGCGAAGAGCGGACCTGGGCCGCCGGTGTGAAGGTTGAGGCGGTGATCCGCCGGGCCGGCCTGGCGGTTGCGGCGGCCGCGCGTCGCATGTCGCCGGCGGGCGGACCTCTCCTGGTTCTCGCCGGACGCGGACACAATGGCGACGACGCGGAGGTGGCCGCGGGAGAACTTTCCGATCGCGAACCGGTGCTCGTTCGACTTCGGGCTTCCGACGATTCCCGCGCATTCGACCGTGCCCGATCCTGGCTTCGGGCCCACCGGGGACAGGGCGACGCTCTGATTGTCGACGGGCTCTTCGGGATCGGCTTGAACCGTCCGTTGGAGGGGCCCTGGGCGGATCTGGTGGGCGAGGTGAATGATTCGGGCATTCCCGTGCTGGCGGTGGACTGTCCGTCGGGTTTGGACGCCGACACCGGCCGGCCCCTGGGGTGCGCCGTGAAATCGGCGCGGACCGTGACACTTGGCGCGGTGAAGTGGGGATTGCTCGCCGACGGCGCGGCGGACCATGTCGGGAGGCTGGAATTGGCGCGCGACATCGGGTTGCTGCCCGGCGAAGGCGAGGCGACCGCCTGGTGGACCCTGGCCGAGGATTTCGTCGGGTTCCCACCCCGGCGTCCCGAATCAGCGCACAAGGGAACCTTCGGGCATGTCGGGATCGTGGCGGGTTCGTTCGGGTTCCACGGGGCGGCGGTTCTGGCGGCGCGCGGCGCGCTGCGGGCGCGCCCCGGACTCGTGACGGTGTTGACCGAGGAGAGCGTCCACCTGCCGGTGGCGTCGTCGTTGAGCGCGGCGATGGTGCGGCCGTGGACGGGCGGGGACTGGGATGCGGGCGGAATCACGGCCCTGGTGGTCGGGCCGGGGTTGGCCTCGTCGCGGTTGTCGCCGGCGTGGCGAAGCGAGATGGTTCGGATCTGGAGGGAAGCGCTTTGTCCCGTGGTGGTCGATGCGAGCGCGTTGGATTGGCTCCCGGCGGGCGGGAGGATCGCGGGCCTGCGGGTTGTGACGCCGCATCCGGGTGAAGCCGGGCGTTTGTTGGGCGTCGCGTCCGTGGAGGTGCAGGACGACCGAATGGACGCGATGCGTCGATTGTTGGCGCGTTGGGACGGCGCCGATCTCTGGGGGGTGCTCAAGGGGCGGCACACGCTGGTGGGGGCGGGCGGCCGGGGTGTCTGGGTGAACTCCTCGGGCAATCCGGGGCTGGCTCAGGGCGGCAGCGGCGACGTGCTGAGCGGCTTTCTTGGCGGGTTGCTGGCCCAGCCCGGGTTGGCGCGGGATGCGGGCCGTGCCGTGCGCTACGGGGTATGGCGGCACGGGGCGGTCGCGGATCGGCTCGAGGCCACCGGGAACGCCTGGACGAGCGAGGATCTGGCGGACGCGATGGGCTGGAAGCTCTGAAGAGGACCGGATCCGACCCTCCCGCGACTTCCTGGTCCGAGAGCGGCATGGAAATCACGGAACCCAAGTCGGCCGAGCGAAAAGCGCTGGAGACGGTGGACTGACGAAATGACCTCAGGATCAACGAGGAGATGGCGTTGGCGGTGGTGGCGATGGTGGCGGTGTTGATTGAGGGCTGCCAGCGGGCACGGGCACCAGTTCGCGGGTCGAGAAGAAGTAGAGCCAAAGGCCCGTGACCGGACGCCGGTAGATTCTCGAGACCGCGTGGGCGTAGATGCGGAGCTGCGGGCCGTATTCGGCGGCGCGGGCCGCGGTTTCGGAGGGCGTGACGTGGTCGGTCTTGAAATCGACGATCCAGATCTCTTCGGGACGGATCAGCGCGAGGTCGATGACGCCCTGAATCACCTGGTAATCGTCGGGCGAAAAACCCGCGGATGCCTGCGGGTTTCCGAGGAGCCGGGACTCTTCGACCCGCAGGCTGGCGGTGAAGGGGAGTTCACGCTCCACGTTCTTGGACTCGGCGCGGAGGGTTTCGGCAAGCGGCGACTGCCAGAAGCCCGCCAACCCGTCGAAGTCGAGGGATGCCCGGTCCTCGGGCGAAAGCCAGCCGAGGGATTCGAGGCGGATGGATTCGGCGACGAGGTCGTCGACGGTTCGCGTCTTCGCCAGATCCACGCGTTCGTTGAACAGGTGATGGGTCAGGCCGCGTTCGATCGCCGACTGGCGGGCGGCGGATGAATCGATGCGGTCGTGTCCGGGATCCGGGTTTGGACGCCCACCTTTCCCGGACTCTCGACGACGGGTGGGCCGTTCCGACGTGGCTCCCGCAAGTGGCGACGCCGGATCGGCCGGGGATCCGTGAACCGCGGTTGGGGGAGCCGATTCCTCGTCGGCTCTCCACCGTTGACGAAGGGCTGTGACCGCGGCTTTCGCCGCTTCCCGGGTCGCGGCGAGCCAAGGGTATTGCCAGGTCAGGCGTCGACCCGCGTCGCGGGCGTCCGACCGCGTCTCGGGAGCGTCGACGGACAGGTCGAAAGACAGTTGTCCGGTGGCGTGGAGGCGGGCGTCCCGGCTTGCCGGACGGAGCGCTGTCGGCTGGGAATCGGGCGTGGTTCCGGATGGTGGGAGGTCGGCTGGTCGCGACGGATCGGTCGGAACCGACCGCCACAGGCGCCAGTCGAGGAATCCGGAACGCCCGGAATCGCGGGAATAGAAATCGTCGGCGCGAGCGATTCCTGGAAGCAGGGGGCCGAGCCAGTCGATCGGAGACCGGGCTTCGAGCAGGGATCGGGTGGGGATGTGGCCGCCGGACTCGGACCAGGCGGCGAGCCGCGACTCGCGGGCGCTGGCGATGAGAAGGAGGCGTTCGGCGGCGCGGGTGAAAGCGACGTACAGGAGTCGGATCTGTTCGCCCAGGAGTTCGTGCCGTTGCCGATGGCCGGCGAGCCACCGAGGCAAGCTGGGATAGCGGCTCGCGCGAACGTCGGGGACGACGGGTGGACAGACTCCGAAGTCGGGGTCGAGCAACCAGTCCGAGCGCAGGCTCTCCTCATTGAATCGGCGCCCAAGGCCCGCCACGACGACGATCGGGAACTCGAGCCCCTTGCTTTGGTGGATGCTGAGGAGTCGGACGCTGTCGCCGGAGGCGGCGGGAGCGCTTTCGAGGGTCTCCGCCGAGGACGCCTGGCTCTCGAGGAATTGGATGAATCGGAAAAGGCCGTGGCGTTGGAAGGAGTCGAACTGGCGGGACAATCCGAGAAGGCGATGGAGGTTGGCGCGTTTCGCGTCGGCGCGGTCCTGGGCGAGCAAGCGCGCCTCGTAGTCGGTTTCCGCGAGAACGGTTTCGAGGCAGGCGGCGAGGGAGCCCTGGGTGGCGATGCGCCTCCAGCGGGAGTGGGCTTCGAGAAAAGCGTGGGCTTTGGCGCGGGCCGACGCGATCAGCGGCCCGAGTTCGGGATCGGCGGAAGGGTCCGCGGATGGGGATTCGGGACGGTCGGGTGTGAGCGAAGGGGGATTCGCTGGCGGGCGGGCGAGGGCCTGGAGGGCCGGCCAGAGCGGAAGGGTGGGGTTCAGGATCCGGAGCAGGGCCAATTCGTCGACCGACATTTGGACCAGCGGCGATCGAAGAACCGCGAGCAGCGGGAGGTCCTGCCGCGGGTTGTCGAGGAGACGGACGAGTTGAACCAGGTCCGAGACCTCGAGGGATTCGAAAAAGCCACCCCGCCGGGCATCCAGCGGGACGTCTTCGTTGGCGAAGGCGCGGGCCCACCTCTCGGAGACGGATCGGGGAGCCGGATGCAGGACCACCATGTCGCGCCACTGGACGGGACGGGTGGCCCGGGAACTCGCGTCCCAGACCGGGGAAGCCGAATCGCGAAGCGCGCGAAGGCGGTGGGCGGCGAGTTTCGCCTGGGATTCCTCGGCGTCCAGATCTCCGGTCTCGTCATCCGCCTCGGACGAATCGGTCGAGGCTGAGGCGGAGGCGGAGGTCGTTTCATCCTCATTCGTCGGGGGTCCGTCGGAGGCGTGAGTGACGAGGAGGTGGAACTCGACGCGACCATCCGGGTGGTCCCGGAAGTGGGGGCGATCCGCGGGAGCCCCCAGTTGGAGCTCGGCGTCGGCATCGTAGACGATGCCTCCCGCGCACTTCCGCATGATCGGGCGGAAGACCTCGTTCACGAAGTGGAGGATGGCCTGGTGGCTGCGGAAATTGTCGGTCAACGGAGCGACCGCGTGGTGGGGGCTCGATCTCCAATCCCGGGCGTAGGTCTGGAAAATCCGGGGGTCCGCGCGTCGGAACCGGTAGATGGACTGCTTGACGTCGCCGACGAGAAAGCGATTCGACCGGGCGCCGGTTCGACTGAGGCATTGGAGGATGCGGTCCTGGGCGCCGTTGATGTCCTGGACTTCGTCGACGAAGACGTGGTCGAGGTCGGCCTGCCATTGGAGGGCGAGGCGGGAAGGTTGGCGGGTTTCGGAGTCCCAGAGCAGGCGAAGGGCGAGCTGTTCGAGGTCCGCGAAATCAACGACCGCGGCGGCCCGTCGCGCTTCGGCGAAGGCGTGATCGAATTCGTTCACCAGTTCCAGGAGGGTGGCCGCATCGTGGCGGCACCATTCCCAGTCCTGGCTCAGCGCGTTGGGCCCGCCGACGGATGGGTCCGCGGGGGCGAGGAACTGGAGGAGTGCGTCGGCTTCTCCAATCAGTTTCTTGAGGGGTTTCAGCCAGCGGGCGACCTGTTTCTTTTCGGCGCCCGTTGCATCACCGGCTTCAACGACGTCGGCGAGCAGGCATTCAAGGTGGGAGAATGTTTGCGGGGTGTCGGCCAGTCCGCCGAGCGCGTGGACACAGATTTGGGCGGGTCGATTCGAGTGATCGAGGAGGGCGACCTCGCGGGCATGATCGATCCAGCTGGAAGCCCATTCGGCAATGCCCGGTCCGGCCAGGGCGACCCAGCGGTGAGGAAACTCGTCACGAAAACCCCGAAGTTGGTCCTCAAGCCAGTTCCGGGGCTCCGGGAGGGAACGCGCGAACTCGTGGACTTCGAGGATCCGATTTCGGAGTCGGTCGAGTTGATCCCGCGCGTGCCGGGTGAGCCAGGCGCGGATTGGACGGGATTGGGCGGGGGAGTTTTCGAGATGGCTTCTCAGCAGGTCACTGAGAACTTCCTGACGTTGGATCCGGGTTTGGATGGCGTCCTGGACGGAGAATTGGGGATCCAGATCAAGTTCGTGGAAATGTTCGCGGACAAGGCGGAGGCAAAACGCGTGGAGCGTGGAGACGAAGGCGGTGTCGAGGAGGGCGCGTTGTTCGGCGATCCAGGTGTTGTCCGGATCGCCGCGGAGGCGGGCATCGAAGGCGATCCCGAGGCGGTGACGCATCTCGGCGGCGGCGGCTTCGTTGAACGTGACGACGAGCAGGCGGTTGATTGGGGTCCGGTGGGGGGAGTCCAGGGTTCGATCCAGGATCCGGGCGACCAGCGTACTGGTTTTTCCGGCCCCGGCCCCCGCCATGACGAGCACGTTGCCGTCGGAGTCGATGGCGGTCTTCTGTTGGGGTGTGGGAGCGCTCAATCGTGCGGGAGGGGTCGAGATGCGTCCGGACCTTTGGGTTTGGGTGGGATCGCGTCTGGACGATCGCTCAAGGAAAAGAAATAGCGCAGCCGGCGTGGGCGGGCTGCGCTGACGAAGATCCAGGCGGGAAAGCCTGGGTTGGAGTCGTCCATCAAATCAGAGGCGGGCGGAGGTACGATCCCGGATCCAGATGTAGTCGACGCTGCCGGGGGCGGGCCGGCGGGAGACGGCGCCGGTGACCTTGGTGCGGCCGTCCTTCCATTTCTTGATTTCGGAATGGCCATCCGCGAAGGCAAAGCCGCAAGCCATGTTGTGGTAGGTGCCGGGGAAATCGATCCATTCGGCGGTGTTCATCCCGACGGCGAAGCCGGCGTCGTTCAGGCTTTTGGCTTCTTCATCGAGGAGAACCCACGTGGTGGACGGGCCTGGATCGGTGAAATCGGTTTCACGGCCGTAGGTGCGGAACGTGCGGCCGTAGACGTGGCCATGGTTGTTGTCGAGCCAGGGTCCATTGACCGGAACCTTGCCGCGGTTCATGTAGGGATTCGTACCCACGGCCTGGCTCATGGCGACGGTGCGAGCGGCGGGCACTTTGGTGCGAGCGGCGCGCTTGGTGGCGTCGGGACCGTTGTACACGCCGATGCGGAGGTCGGCCGGGCACTTGTAAATCTCCGGCGAGGAACCGATGTAATTCGCCAGCATGTTGTTCGTGGGATTCCGGAAGATGTCGGCATTGAACTCCTGGGCTCCACCGGGACCGGCCTGGCCGGGGCACCAATTGTAGCCCGGCGTGGTGTTGCCGTCGTCGGGGTTGGGCGGCAGCCAATCGTCGTTGTCGCCGGAGTACAGCTTGATCGCGAGCATCAACTGCTTCCCGTTGCTCAAGCACTTGATGCCGTGCGCTTTCTGCTTGGCCTTGGCGAGGGCGGGCAGGAGCATGCTGGCCAGGATCGCGATGATCGCGATCACGACCAGAAGTTCGATGAGGGTGAATCCGCGCTGGAGGCGGCTGGTTCGGGGACAACGCTTCATGGTGGTGGTGTTCGGACCTTGGCGAAAACCTATCGGACGCCCAGGGACAGCGTCAAACTAGCATCCGTGGAATGCGGTTGCGCACTGTGTCTTTTCAGGCACAGCGACCCAACCGTGTGGGGCTGCGAACCCCTGGGCCAGCATGGATCGGTGGGGGGGCGGCGGGAAATCCCCCCTGCGAGGGCGGCTGGCTAGCGTTGTCGTTCTTCCGTGGTGTTGTCCTTCATCCACCGGACATCGACCCACGAATCCCGGGCGGGAACGTTCAAAGGAATGGCGCCGTTGTATCGGATCGGCGCCGCTTTGATCACGGAGCCCTTCCAGGACTTGATCTCGGAATGGCCGTCGGCGAAGGAGAAGCCGCTGGCGCATTTGTGGTAATTGGCGGGCATGTCGATGATCTGGGCGGTGCGGGGGGCGTCCGCGCCGGTGCTGGCGTTCGCGAACGCGGCGTCATTGCTGCTGTCCGGGTGTTCGTCGACGAACACATAGGTTCTGGACGGGCTCACGATGCCACCCTGGGTGCTGTAGGTGAGCCATCGCGTCTGTCCGCGGTTGTTCACTTTGTCGAGCCATTCGCCGTACCCGAAGACCTGGCTCATCGAATTGCTGCGGACCCGCGGATACTTGGTTCGAACGCCGCCGATCGTGGCCGTGACGCGCGCCATGTCGGCGGGGCATTTGAAGACCTCGAAGCTGCGGCCGACCTGATCGAACATCGGACTGTTGGTGAGGACGCGGGCGTCGGCGGCGCTGGCCGAGAAATCGAGATTGCCCTGAATCCAGTTGGGTCGATTCGCTCCCATGCCGTCCTGGCAGGCGAGCAGGTTTTCCTCGTTGTCGCCGGACCACAGGATCCATCCAAGGCCCAGTTGCTTCAGATTGTTCAGGCACTTGATCCCCTGGGCCTTCTGTTTGGACTTGGCGAGGGCGGGCAGGAGCATGCTGGCGAGGATCGCGATGATCGCGATGACGACCAGAAGCTCGATCAGGGTGAAACCGCGGGACGCTCGGACCGAGGGATGGAGTCGATGTTTCATGGGAGAATGGCTGGGATTGGGTTGCTTGAATGTGTGGCGTTGATCGAGTTCCTACCACGGACTTCGACGGAATGTTGGGGATACTATTGCCGTGATCAAGGGACCGCGAACTGTGCCTTTGCCGGCACATTGAACGGAGGATCGGGAGTCGGCCGTGGGCGGAAAACCCGTGGTCCGAGCGGACGTCGCTCCATGGCGGTCATCGACCCACCTAGAAATCCGTCCGACCGAGCCGGCCGTAGCGCGCCGCGAGGCGTCCCCACAGGATCCCGGCGAACAGCCCGAATCCGTGGGCGGCGTTGGCAACCGGAACTCCGAGGGCGCCTGAAAGGCAGATGACGAACCAGACGAGCATCATGACGACGGACTGCGGGTGAAGTCCGATTCCCGCTTCGGGGCGGTACCGGCCCATCATCCACGCGTAGCCGAGGAGGCCGTAGATGACGCCGGACATACCGCCGAAACGGGGGCCCGCCGCGAAGTACTGTCCGAAATTCGAGATCAGGGCGAGCCCCACGATCAGTCCGAGGAGGCGCGAGGCGCCGGCGCGGCGTTCGATCAGGTTTCCGAGGTCCCAGAACGCCCAGAGATTGAAGAGAATGTGCGGCCAGCCGAAATGGAGGATGGCGGGGCTCAGGAGTCGCCACGCTTCTCCGTGCCGGACTTCGGGTAGGAACAGCGCCCAGGGAGCTCCCAGGCGGTAGGGGACCTCGGAGATCAGAAGCCAGCGGACGGTGTCCCAGCGGGTTCCGATTCCGGTGGCGACGGCCGCCAGGATGCAAAGGACCACGAGGCTCATCGTGATCAGCGGCGGCGAATCCTGGCCGGAGGCGGAGCGGAACGTGGGAACCGGCCGAGGGCGGCGGTTCGGCGGATGGGCCGGCGCGGTCTGCGACGCGGCGCCGGATGGCGTCGTCGGTAGGGTGGGCGGCAGCCTGAAGGCGGGGTTGTCGGGGTTCGACCGGAAGGCGGTCAGGATCTGGCGGGCGCGGTCGGTGTCGTCTTCGGCGATGATCCAGACCGACCAGCGTCGATCCTCGTCGGTTTCGACGAGATTTTGGATCCCCTGGGTCCGAAGCAAGACGCCAAGTTTCTCCGCAAGAGACTGATCTTCCAGGGAACCGATGAATCGCATGAAACCGGGTTGTTCTATTGATTGCCGGCCGGGGAGCGTAGCGCAACCGGGTGGAATGCAACAGAAGAACGGTGCGGAAGTTGTGTGCCTGACGGGAATTGGGACCGGCGTGGGTCGGACTCTCCGCTTGGCTTGGCGGGTTTCGGCGGAGTAGTCTCCCGTGTCCTTGGACGGCACGAACTTGTCTTGGTTGCTGGCGCGGAGAGGTTGGGGCCGGCGTGTGGGGGGCGTCTGGAGAGAGCGGAAGCTGGTATGACCAATACCCATCGCGGTGGATCCTTGAGGTACCTGAATCTGATGATGCTGGCGCTCGCCGTGGGATTGGCCTCGTGCGAGAGCAATTCCATGCGGAGCGCGTCGCGACCCGGCGTCCAGGGACCGGGCGCGGGGAAGGCGGAGTCGTCCGGGGAGCGGTCCTCGAAGGGCGCAGCGACCACGACCACGACCACGACCACGGATAAGGACAACGACAACGGGAAGGACAAGGGTGATTCCGGGGACGAAGCGGCGGGGAATTCCGGCGCGGACGAAGGCGAAGGTGGCAAGGAGGCCGCGGCCGGCAAGCCGGCGAAACGTCCGAAGGTGCGGTACGACTCCGTCCACGACGACGAGATCAAGGAGGTTTTCAAGCGGGCGGAGGAGAACGACTGGGAGGGTGCCGAGCAGAAGGCGAGCGAGATGGCGGAGGCGAATCCCGGGGATCTGACCATCGAGCGGATCTACAAGTGGGTTCTGCAGCAGCGGCGGATACGTCGGAATCAGGAGGTGGAGGACAAGATCCGGGAGATCGACGCGAAGAATTCGGTCTTCAACCCGACGATTCCCGGACTTCTGACCGAGAAGAAGGACCGGGGACTTCCGCCGAGGAAGGACATCCGGGACACGGTCGAGCAGATCGAGAACTCCCCCTATATTCCGGAAAGCTACGGGAAGACGATCATCCGCAAGGGGCCGATGTTCGACATCGAGTCGGCGCGCGGGAGGATGGCGAACCTCTTGGAGAAGGAGGTATCGGTGCACCTGGAGAATGCCCCGCTGGAGACGATCATCTTCACGGTGGGCCAGGCCGAGGGGATCAACTTCGTCGCCGACAAGAATCTGCCGGCCTTCCAGCAGAAGCTGAGCGTGAACCTGGAGAAGGTGAAGCTGGACGAGTTCCTGCGGTATGTTTCACGGAACATGGACATTCAGTTTCAGATCGGGTGGGACCTGATCTGGATCGTGGACGGGAAGGACCCGAAGAAGGTCCAGGAGGAGACGCGGTTCTACCGGCTTCGGCACGGGTTCATCCTTCCGGCGGAATTCGGCGCCTCGGAAACCGTCCAGACCAAGGCGATGAACCCGCAGGGGCAGGTGACGGCGATCACGGAGACGAAGAAGATCGAGAACTTCGTCAGGGACGGCGCGCCGATCAAGACGGCGATCGAGCAGGCGATCGTGGATTTCTTCAAGGGAAGCAAGTACCAGATCGATTTCGAGCGGAACATGATCGTGGCGTCCGGGACGGCGGAACAGCTGCAGGTCATGGACAAGATCGTCGAGGAGTTCGACAAGCCGGTTCAGCAGGTGTTGATCGAAGCCCGGTTCATCACGATCACCGAGGCGGCCTTTCTGCAGCTGGGGGTTCAGTGGGAATCGAGCCGGGGCGCCCGGGTGACCGGCAGTCCGATCGATTTCACGGGGTTCGGATTCAACGTGGGGAGCGGGATCCAGGAGGTGTTCACGAACATCCTGGATCGGACGACCCTGAGCGCGACCCTGAACGCGCTGGAGCAGAGCGGGGAAAGCCAGACGTTGAGCGCCCCGAGGCTGGCGCTGGTGAACAACCGGCCGGCGACGATCGAGGACGGCAAGGTCCAGTACTACTACGAGGAGTACCAGGTGAAGACCCAGGTGCTCGAGCGGCGGTCGTCCTCGGCGCTCGTGCCCCAGGGAAAGCCGAGCAAGCTCACGTCCGGCGTGAATCTCGACGTGATCGCGAGCATTGGAGGCGATGGCCAGACGATCCTTCTGGCGTTGAACCCCCGGGTGAACAGCGACGTGCGGCTGGCGACCTTCGCCACCATCACCGACGTCGATGAGGCGGGCCGGCCCGTGAGCACCTTCGACATCAAGCTGCCGGAGTACCGGACCCAGGAAATCTCCACGCGCGTGAGCGTGCGGTCGGGCGAGACGGTCGTCATGGGCGGGGTGCTGTCGCGGGAGCAGACCACCTTCGTGGAGTCGGTGCCGATCCTCGGCAGCCTGCCGATCATCGGGGCCGCGTTTCGAAACCGGACCGAGGTGGATCGTCCGAGGTATCTGCTGATCTTCGTCACGGCGACCATCATTTCGGACACGGGCGAGTTCATCCGGTATCTCTCGCCCGAGGAGGAGAAGTAGTCGACGTGCCCGCGGCGCAACCACCTGCCGGCGGCGCGACGTTGGCGAACGTCGCGAATCTGGCGAACCTCGTCAGCCTGCCGGCGCGGCATTTCGCGGTGGTGGACGCCGGGAGCCGACGGGTCCAGGTGATGTCGGCGACCGTATCCCGCGGGCGACCGCGGTTGCGCGGCGTGCGGACGGTGGACGCCCATGAGCAGGGGTTCTCGACGTCGGAGGAACTTCGGGAGGATGCGCGGCAGCTGATGCGGGACGTCGCTCCGGAGGCGGTCGTCCTGGTCCTGCCGCAGTCCCTGGTGCTCCGACACGTCCTGGAGGTTCCCCCGGGCGACGCCACGACGACTCGCGCTTGGGTTGAGAGGGAGGCGACCCGGATCGGGGGTCTGAGCGAAAGCCAGTGGGCGTTCGATTCGGTCCGATTGCGGCCGTTCGGTGGGATGCCGAATCCGGTGGCGGCGGTGTTCTGCCGGCAATCGGACCTCGACGACCTTCTGGAGGGCTTCGTCGATGATTCGAGGGGAATCTTCGATGTGCGGCCGGCGGGGGATGCCTTGGCGGCGGCGTTCCGGTCGGTGCGGCCGGATGTGACGGAAGCGGTCCTCGCGGATGTGGGGGCGGCGCACACGGGAGTGACCCTGGTGATGGGAGGGCAGCCCGTGTTTTCGGCGTCGTTCCCGTCGGGTTCGCATGCGTTCACCGAGGCGCTCGCGGAGGATCTGGGCTGCAGTGTGGAGGCCGCCGAGGTTTTGAAGCGGACGGAACCGCCGTCGCTGGGGCCGTCGGGGCGCGCGCCGAAGATGCGGGCGGCCCTGATGGCGTGGCTGGCGGAAATGGAGCGCACGGTGGGGGAGTGGAGGGACGACCACGCGGAGTTCGGGGCGGCGGCTGGGCGATGGCCTGTCTTTCTCGCGGGAGGGGGCGCCTTGCAACCGGGGATAGCGGGGGAGTTGGCGGCGCTCGCGACGCGTCCGGTGGAGGGATGGCCGGTGGTGTCCGGCGGGAACGAAGTGCACGCCGATCAGGCGACCTCCTGGGGGGCGTTGCTGCTGGCGCTGGGCCTTGCGGCTCCGGCTCCCTCGCTCCTGCCGTCGGAGATGCGGGCCTTCTGGACCCAGCAGCGACTCTGGCGGGGGCTGCTGACGTTCAATCTGGTTTTCTCCGTGATCGTGGCGGTCGCTCTGGTGATCGGGATGCGGGAGCAGTCGCGACTTCTTGAGGAAAAGAAGCTGTGGCGGGAGGCGGCGGGGGCGGCGCTCCAGCATGCGCGGAGCATCCGGGGTGTGGCGGAAGGTTTCAATTCGCGCCTCGACGGGCTGCGGCCCGTCCTCGAACGGCAGCGCCAGACCGTGGAGACGCTTCAAGTCCTGAGCGCGCTTCAGCAACAGCGGACCTCCTCCAATTCCTGGTACGTGCTTCTGGCCGACGGGGCGAGCTACTCGGCGGGGAGCAACGATGTGACGGGGGCATCGCCCCCCGCGAAGGCGTCCGACCCGCGCGGACCGGGTGGTTCGGGCGCGGCGGGGACCAACGCCGCGATGTCCTCGCGCACCTTCGTGGCGGAGGTTTGCCTGGTTCCGCGGGGCGAGGAGATGCGCCAGGCCCTGAGCGAACTGGTGACGGAGCTGAAGCGGTACCCGGTGTTCCGCAACGTGGATGTGCTGCCCGCCGAGCGCCGCCGGGATTGGGTTTCGAGCAACCTGGTCTTCACCGGGCGGCATTTCGCCCTGGAACTGAATCTTTCGGAGGGGGAATTGCTTCCGCCGATCCCCCTGCCCCCGTTGGGCGTGACGAACCGGGAGCCGGCGCGCGGGTTGCGATTGCCGGGACGGCTGGATGCGGCCGGGGCCGTGTCGTCGAATGGGGTGATGAGATCGGGGCGCTTGCGATGAATCTTCGCCTGGCCACACTCCAGCGGCTTGCGATCCTGGCGGTGGTGACGCTGGCCATCGCGTACCTGGGGCTGATGAGGCCGCTGGCGCGAAGGGTTTCGGCCGAGGCGGGTCCGACGGCGGCGCTGACCCAGCAATTGGCGCTGGCGACCGCGGAGGCCGGGCTGCCGGTGGGAACCGGTTTTGACGCGCTGAGCAACCGGCTCCAGGCGCTTCGGGTTTCGTCGCAGGAATTCTCGGCGGCGCTTCGGGAGACCATGCCGCGACTGGAACAGCCCCCCGAGATCCGGTCTCGCCTGGAGGAGCCTTTCCAACTCGTGGAGTTCCTCAACGAATCGCAGCGTCGGGTGGAGGAACTTCAGGCGGCGGCCCAGGCCGCGAAGGTGGCGCTGACCCCCGGGTTGGCCCGCGGGTTTCCGAGCTACAAAGGCGAACTGGCGAATCCCGAGCTGCTTTGGGTGCAGTTGGCGATGGTGAACCGCGCTGTCCGCACGGCGATCCAGGTGGGAGTCCGCCAGATTCGGGAGGTCTCGGTGGAACCGCTGCCGGTTCAGGAGATCGCGGAGTACGCGCCGGCGGGCCTGCCGCCGACGCCCGCTCCGGCGGCGACGGCCGTCGACCTGGCCACCCTCCGGCTCCACCTCACGGCGGTGGGTTCCGCCGACTCGCTCGGACGTCTGATGGTGGCCTTGGCGATGACGCCGGAGGAACTGAAGCGGCTCGGATTTCCGGAGGACCTGGGAGGGCGTCCCGCGCTTTTCATCGACCAGGTCCTGATCCGGCGCAACGAACTGGAAGCGGTCGAACAGGTTCAATTGGAATTGGTGGTGAGCACGGTCGTGTTGGAGGAACGGTGGTAGCCATGCAACGCCGGGTTCTCATCCTGAACTGGGCCATGATTCCGAGCGCCGTCGGGCTGATGGCGATTCTCGTGCTGGCCCTGACCGGCTGGCCGCCGGGCCAGCGGCGCGCGGGTGGCGGGCATGGGGACGAGGATGTCGCGCCGCTCCATCCCGCGTCGCAGCAGGCCCGGCAGTTTCTCGAATGGGCGCCCTCGGTCTCCTGGCGGCCATTGACCAACACGGCCAACCCGTTCTTCACGCTGGCGATCCAGCCGGTGCCGCCACCCCAACCTTCCGCGCCGCCGCCTCCGGCGACCCGCAAGGTCGATTTCGTCTACCGGGGGTTTTTCGAGACGTCGGCGCGGGTGCGCCGGGCCCTCGTGAAGGTGCAGGACAAGGAAATGATCGTGGGCAAGGGTGACAAGGTCTTCGAGGATTTCGGAGTGACCGAGATCGAACTCGGGCACCTTGGAATAACGAACGGAACCGGGAGCGCCGTGAGATTGGAGTTCAGCAAGCCGGCCTCGATCGAGGTTCCGTCCAAATGAGCAAGGGAACGATGGGCACGGAAACACCGCCATTGCGGCGCGACATCGGGGAACTCCTGGTGGAGGCCGGCAACATCACGGACCGTCAGCTGGAGTTGGCGCGCCACCGACAGAAGCGCCTGAACGCCCCGCTCCACCGCGTGTTGGTGGACCTGGGTTATGTGACCCAGGACGTCGCGTGGCGGACGCTCGCGGCGAGTCAGGGGCTCGAATTCGTCGACCTTTCGGACCGTGTGTTCACGCGCGAGGAACTGGAGGCCGTTCCGTTGAAGGTCATCCTTCACTTCCACACGCTGCCCCTGGGCCTGGACGGGGACGCCGTCGTGCTCGCGTTCAGCGAGCCGCCGCGGCAGGTCGACCTCGCGAATCTTCGGATGCTCCTCAACCGCCGGCTCAAGGTGATGCTGACGACGCCGGCCGCGATCCAATCGGTGGTCAAGGAGCGCTTCGGACTGGGGGCCGAGACGGTGGAACGCCTGCGCGACGAGCGGGGACCGGGGGATGCGAGTCCCGACGAGGTGTTCGATGTCCCGATGGACACGAGGAACGCGGCGGTCGAGGCGACGATCGCGGACTTTGTGGATCAGGTTGTGGCGGACGCCATCCGGCAGCGCGCGACGGACATCCATCTGGAGCCGTACTATGCCGCCATCCGGCTGCGGTATCGGATCGACGGAGTGTTGCAGACGGTTCCCGTCCCACCCGGCCTCAGGGATCTTCACGCGGCGATCGTTTCCCGGCTGAAGATCATGGCGGGTTTGAACATCGCCGAGCGTCGGATCCCGCAGGACGGCCGCATCTCGCTCAAGACCGAGTCCGAGGAGTACGACATCCGGGTTTCGGTGATTCCAACCAAGCACGGGGAGGGGATCTGCCTCCGGGTGCTGGGCCGGCACAATCTTCTCATGGACCTGTCGCAGCTGGGCATGGAGGAGGCGCAGGAACGGACGATGCGGGAACTGGTGCAGTTGCCCCAGGGGCTCGTGCTGCTCACGGGTCCGACCGGCAGTGGAAAAACGACAACCCTCTACGCGGCCCTGAGCCAAGCGAACGACGAGGGCCGGAAGATCATCACCATCGAGGATCCGGTGGAGTACCAGTTGGAGGGCGTCGCCCAGATCCAGGTGCGGGAGGATATCGGGCTGACCTTCTCGAGCGGGCTGCGGTCGGTGCTTCGCCACGACCCGGATGTCGTGTTGATCGGGGAGATTCGCGACAGCGAAACGGCGGAGATCGCGGTTCGAGCCGCGCTGACCGGCCATCTCGTGCTTTCGACCCTGCACACGAACGACAGTGTGAGCTGCGTCGCGCGCCTGATGGAGATGCGCCTCGAGCCGTTCCTGGTGGCGTCGTCCCTCGTGTGCAGCATCGCCCAGCGCCTCGCCCAGAGGATCTGCCGGCATTGCCCCGTTCCCGATGAGTCGATCCCGGACGCGGTGCGGGAGGAGATCTCGGTCGCGCTCAGGATTCCCCCGGGGGAGGTCCGGGCTTTCCGTGGCGCGGGATGCGCGGAGTGCGGCGGCCGGGGGTACCGGGGAAGGGTCGCGATCTACGAGTTCTTCAATGTCTCGGACAACATCGCCGACCTGATCGCGCCCGGCGTGAAGACCGGCCAGCTTCGGCGGGCGGCAAAGCTGGAGGGATGGCGTTCGATGCGCGACATCGGCTGGAGCAAGGTCCAGCAGGGCGTGATCGGCATTTCGGAACAGCGGAGGCTGACCCATCGGCTCTTCCTGGAGGCGGACGGCGCCGGGAAGGCTCCCGCGCCGGGCCCGTGAGGGTCCTCGCGAGGGGGGGCCGCCGCGGACGACAAGGGAGCTTGCCGTTGGTTTGAATTCCGCCAATTTCGACGGGCCCTCGCCACGAAGCCATGGGGACCGAAATCGCACTGAGAACGGCCGGATGGATCCGGACGGTGGTTGTGGGGCGCAAGCCGGCGTGGACCCTTGCCCGGATTGTGATCCTGGTGACCACCGTCTTCGTGCTCCTGAAGTATGTGGTTTTGATCCGGAAGATCGAGAGCACGAGCATGCTGCCGCGATTTCCGGAGGGCTCAATCCATGTGATCTACCGCCACGCCTATGCCGGTTCGCGGGGACCGGATCGCGGGGATGTGGTGGGAGTGAAAACCAGCGGCGAGACCGTGATGTACGTCAAACGGGTCGTGGGTCTGCCCGGTGAAACCATCGAGATACGGTCCAACGAGGTCCGAATCGACGGGCGATCCCTGGATGAACCGTATGCGCGGTGGGGCCGGCGGCGGTGGGATCGGGAAGCGCAACGTCTGGGACCGGACCAGTATTTCGTCATCGGCGACAACCGGTCGATGGCCCAGGAACAGCATGAGTTCGGGGTCATTCAACGAAGGCGCATCGCGGGAAAGGTCATCTGGTGATCCCATGAATCGGCGGGTGCTCGCGGTCGTTGGCGTGGCGCTTCTGGTCGCGACAGGCTGGGGAGTTCGCGCCCTGGGGGATCCGCGGGCTCGCGAAGCGCGGCGGGTGGAGAAACGTGTGACCGCCCTGGCTGAAGCGGTTTCCTTCAGTGAAAAGGACAACCCGTTCCTGAGGCTGGGGTACGCCGAGCGCGTGGCCGGCTTTTTTGGATCGGTCACCGACCTCGCGATCACCCTGGGTTCCCGGGAAGCGCACGCCAGCCTGACTCACCAGGAGTTGAAGGATCGGGCGGTTGCCCTCCGCGCCGCCGCCCGCGGGTTGAGCGTCCAGTTCCTCGATCTCGACGTGAACCTGAACCCGGGTCTCGATGAGGCGACGGTCCATCTCACGTCCAAGATCTACTTCACCGGGGAACCCGACTATTCGATCCAGGAGTTTCGCCTTCGATTGACAAGACCTCCGGATCAACCGTCCTGGCAGGTTCGCGGGATCGAGACCGTGCGAACCATGGAGTGAACCGAAGTCCAACGGTCTGTTCAGTGATTGTCCAATAACCGGAGGGAAATACGCCCTCCTCCGATCGCTTAGGGCCCGCGAGTGAGAAGATTTCCCGACTTGGGATCGCCTATTTGAACTTCGTATTGACAATACTGTGAAGGGGCGTAGACAAGTTCCGTCCGAGCGATGGAACGTTCTTCCGCGGGGTTCCCCACCCCCACCTCCTTGGCGTCTGTCGCTCGGACCGTATCTTTCTCGGAACCAGCGGTCTCCCAAGATTCGGGTCCGGCGGATGGGAGGTGAAGAAAGCGACGGTGTTCCTCCCGCGGCTTCCATTGTTGACGACGGGTGGATTCCAACGAAATCCGGTGTCCGAAGCCGGTGGGTGGGCTCGACTTTGGGGATCCGACCGGGAGAGAATCCCGGCGTGGGAATCAGTCCTAAGGATTTCGAGCAAATGACCTCCCGGCTGCGTCGTCCGGGGCGTCCGAGGGCCCGTCCGATCGGATCGGACGAATCCGTTGGAATTCCTGACAAGGTTGCTGGCATCGGCGATCTCGTGATCCTGGGGATTGATCCGTCGTTGAGGGGCACGGGTTGGGGGGTGATTCGATGGGATCCACGGAGTCCGATTGCCTTGGGTTGCGGCACGATTGGATGCCCGGCCGGCTGGCCGCGCACCCGATGTTTGGTTCGCATCGCGTCCAGCCTTCGGGAGGCGATTCGCCTCCATCGCCCGGGGGTCTGCGCGGTCGAGGGCCTGTTCTACGCCCAGAACCTGCAAACGGCGCTGCTGATGGGAGAAGCGCGCGGTGTGTGCCTTCTGGCGGCCGCGGAGGCGGGATTGGAGGTGTTCGAATTGGCGCCCCGCCGGGTGAAGCAGGCGGTGGTCGGTTTCGGCGGGGCCCAGAAGATCGCCGTGGCGCGCATGGTGCAAAGGCGTCTGGGTCTCGAGGAACCGCCTTCGGCGGATGCGGCCGACGCGCTTGCGCTGGCGCTGGCTTACGGGCAGGAATCGGGAAACCCGCTTCGGGCGTGTCGACGCGCCCTCTGATCGCGCCATGAGTTCCGAATCCGTCGCTGTGGTCTGGGTCCTGCTCATCGTCCTTGGACTGCTGCTGGGACTGGTGATTGTCGTTCTGGCGTTCGGGGTTGCACGCCGATTGCGCCGGCAGCGGCCGCGCCCCGAACCACCGCCCCGGGGACGCCGGTCCGAGGAGGATCAGGACCGGGACGAGCCGACCGAGTGGAGGGGCTCGGATCGGCATGGAGGGCCGGAAGACTGAGCCTGGAGGCGTTCGCGCGCCGACCCGATTCAAGGTTTTTGACGGTCAAGGATCATGATCACATTCCTGAAGGGGAGACTGGTGGAGGCGATTCCCACCCAGGTGGTGGTTGACGTCGGCGGGGTCGGCTATGAGGTGCTTATCCCGCTTTCGTCCTTCGAGCGATTGCCGCGACCCGGGGAGGACATCCGCCTTCTGACCCATCTGGCCATTCGCGAGGACGCCCACGTCCTCTACGGGTTCGTGACCGGGTCCGAGCGCGACTTGTTCCGGCTCCTGATCCAGACGGTTTCCGGCATCGGTCCAAAGATCGCCCTCAACGTGCTGAGCGGGATGGCGCCCGAGGCATTCCGGGCGGCGATCGGGACAGGGGACGTCCGGGCACTCTCGACGATCAGCGGGGTGGGAAAGAAGACCGCGGAACGGATCGTGGTGGAGTTGAAGGACAGGATCGGGGTGATGGGGCCCGGGGAAGCGACGACGGCGAAGCGGGATGCGAGGCCTGGTGATACGATCGTGAACGACGGCGTGCTCGCCCTGGTGGCGCTGGGGTTCAGGCAACAGGAGGCGCTGGAGGCGATCCGCGCGGCCCAGGCGGTCCTGGGAACCGAGGCGTCGGTGGAAGCGCTCGTGCGCGCCAGTCTCAGGAAGCCGGGACCGGGATGAGCGCGCCGATGAGAAGGACGTCCGCGCCCGTGGTGCCCCGGGCGGCGACGCGGCTTCAGCGATTCGGAGCATCGTGTCTTCATGCCTGGATCCTCGCGCAGGCGGCGTCGTGCCGGTTCCGGGTCGCGGACCCGCTGGGCGCGGTCCCCCTGGCTCACCGTGAGCCCTGTCTGTTCGCGATCTGGCACAACCGCCTTGCATTTTCGCTGGTGATTCACCGGCGGTACTTCAAATCCGGACCGGGAGGCCGCGGTCTGGCGGCCCTCGTGAGTGCGAGTCGGGACGGGGCCTTTCTGGCGGCGGTCCTTGAGCGGTTCGGTGTGACTCCCGTTCGCGGTTCGTCGAGTCGCCGGGGCGCGCAGGCCCTGGTGGAGATGAAATCGTGGGCGGACCAGGGATTGCATCTCGCGATCACGCCGGACGGGCCTCGTGGGCCCGGGTACCGGGTGCAGCCGGGGATCCTCGGATTGGCGAAGGCCACGGGCCGACCCGTTCTGCCGGTGGCCTTGAACGCCAAGTGGCGGTGGAATGCCGCGAGTTGGGATCGCTTCCAGATTCCGCTGCCCTTGGCGCGGTGCGACCTGGTTTTCGGCGAGCCGCTCCGGGTGGGATCGGACTGCGAAGAAGCCGCGATGGAGAGCGCGAGGCTCGAACTGGAATCGCGGCTGACTTCCATCACGCGGGATTGAGGCCCGCGGCGGGAGGTGGCGGGCGTGACGAGCCCGGCGTTCCCCCCCCGGGGCGCGCGCGTTCAGGGCGACGGGACAGGAATGGAGCGCTTGAGGTTCGGGTTCGAAGGAGAGTCGGGAAGCGAAGGAAGCGGTTCGTCGCGATACCGGGACCTCTGGTGGAGGATCGCCGTGATGTAGTCGCGGGTTCCGGAGAAATCCATGGATTCGAGAAAGGCCGCGCTGTTGGTCGAAGCGGGACCGCGGATCCACCGCAGGACGTTGGCGCGGCCGGCGTTGTAGTCGGCGAGGGCGTAGGCCTCCGGCAGGTTGGTGCCCGCGTAGCGCTTCAACAATTTGCCGAGGTACCAGGTTCCAGCCCGCGCGTTCAAGGCGGGGTCGAAGAGTTCGTGGTGCTCGAAGTGAGGCCGTTTTTCGGCGGCCGCCCATTCCTGGGCCGCCAGTTTTCCGATCTGCATCAGTCCGATTTCACCCGCGCCGCCCCGGGCATCGGGGCGAAAACGGCTCTCGCGCCAGGCGACGGCTTTGACGAGCGCGGGGTCGACCCGGTACTCGCGAGCGGCCGCCAAGAGATGGATGCTGGCGTGATTCTCCCGCCGGTCGAGCCACCACCATCGGACGAGAAGGGCGTCGATTCCGACGCACGCCAATACAAGCCAGATCGTCCAGCGTCTCATTTCATGCGGTGGATGGCGGGGGCCTGACCGTCTCCGGCGGCGGGGAGAGTAGGGGTTCTCGGAACGGCCTCAAGCGGGCATTCCGAGGGAATTCGGAAGGGTTCACGGTTGAAAGTCGCCACCGGACGGCGAGCCGGTCGTTGGACGAGCGGGTCGGGTCGAACCCAGTTCAGCGAGTTAACTCGTACAAATCAGTCATGATTAAAGCATTTTCGAGGCAATGTTGATTTATAAATATATCATTTACAGTAAATTATGAAATAATTACATGTCTGTTGACTTAATAGACATCTATTTGGATTCTGTGTCGGCGAAACGAGAAAGTCATGAGAGGAAGGGAATCCATGTTGCGGTTACGGCTGCGGTTTCGGTGGTGGGGAATTCTGGGGGTGGTGTGGGGGTGGCTGTTGGGTTGGGGGTTGGGAGCCGTTGCGAAGGAGATCGAGATCCTGAACGTCTCCTATGATCCGACCCGGGAGTTGTTTCAGGAGATGAACGTCGCGTTTGCGCGCCATTGGAAGGCGTCGACGGGGGACACGGTGACGATCCGGCAGTCGCACGGAGGGTCCGCGAAGCAGGCGCGGTCGGTCATGGAGGGTTTGCGGGCCGATGTGGTGACGCTGGCCTTGGGATACGACGTGGATGTGATCGCGCGGAACTCGCGGCTCCTTGCCGATGACTGGCAGAGCCGGTTGCCCGATCACTCCGCGCCGTTCACGAGTGTGATTGTCTTTGTGGTCCGGGCTGGGAATCCCAAGGGAATTCGGGATTGGGGCGACTTGGCGAAGCCGGGGATTGCGGTGATCACACCGAATCCGAAGACTTCGGGGGGGGCGCGGTGGAACTACCTGGCGGCCTGGTCGTGGGCGCTCGAAGCCTTTGGCGGTGACCGGAGACGGGTTGAGGATTTCATGGGCCGGCTTTTCCGGAACGTCCCGGTGCTCGACAGCGGAGCGCGGGGGGCGGCGGCGACCTTCGCGCAGCGCGGGATCGGCGACGTGCTGATCGCGTGGGAGAACGAGGCGCTCCTGCTCCGGAAGGAGTTGGGGGGACACCTGCCCATCGTGATGCCGTCGATGACGATCCTGGCGGAGCCGCCGGTGGCGTGGGTGGACCGGGTGACACGGCGGCGCGGGACGGGGGAGGTGGCGCGGGCCTACCTGGAGTTCCTCTACACCCGGGAAGGACAGGAGATTGCCGCGCGGAATTTCTATCGGCCGCGGAACGCCGCCGTGGCGGGCCTGTTTTCGGATCGTTTTCCGGCCGTCCGGACGGTGACGATCGAAGGGGTCTTCGGGGGGTGGGCGGAGGCGCAGGCCGCGCACTTCGCGGAGGGCGGTGTGTTCGACCGCGTGTGCGGTGTGGCGCGCTAGTGGGTGTGGGGCTCATCCCGATCCCGACCGTGCGGTGGGATGGTTTGTTCCCTTGGTGTTCCGCGTGGCGCGACGTGCGGGCGCCGGAGATGGATGCGTGGGTGAGGAGCTGGACAGGTCGGTGAGTTCCATGGGTCAACGACGATTCAACGCCATGCCGGGGTTTGGCCTGACGATGGGGTACACCCTCTTCGCGCTGGGAGGGGTGGTGCTTCTTCCCCTGGCGGCGCTATTTCTGCGCGCGCTCGACATGACCTGGGAGGAGTTCTGGCGTCAGGCCACGTCGGCGAGGGCGTTGTCGGCGTATCGCCTGACCCTCGGGGCGTCGTTCGTCGCGGCCCTGTTCAATGCGTTCATGGGAACGCTCACGGCCTGGGTGTTGGTCCGCTACACGTTTCCGGGCAGGCGGATCCTGGATGCGCTGGTGGATTTCCCCTTCGCGTTGCCGACCGCGGTGGCCGGATTGACGCTCGCGAATCTGTTCGCGCCGGGCGGTCTGATGGGACGGGTGTTGGAGCCGTTGGGGATCCGGGTGGCTTACACGCCGCTCGGAATCGTTGTGGCCCTGATCTTCGTCGGGCTCCCCTTCGTGGTGCGGACGCTGCAACCGGTCCTTGCGGAACTCGAAAGGGACACCGAGGAGGCCGCGGCGACGCTCGGAGCTGGACGGTTGAGGACCCTGGTCGCCGTGGTGGCGCCGACGCTGTTTCCGGCGATCCTGACGGGCTTTGCGCTCGCCTTCGCGCGGGCGGTCGGCGAGTACGGATCCGTCCTTTTCATCTCCAGCGGCAGGCCCTTGGAATCGGAGATTGTCCCGATGGTCATCGTGGTCCGACTGGATGAGTTCAACACGCGTGGGGCGATCGCGGTGGCGGTGGTGATGCTCGTGCTGTCGTTCGCAATGCTCGTCCTTGTCAACGCGCTGGAGCGGAGGGCTTCGCGCTTTCTACGCTGAGGGGAACGATGGGAATCCGGGTTGAGAATCAACAGCGCGCCTCCGGGGGGCACCGTGGATTCACGCGGGGCGGGAGGGAGTCGCCGTGGGTGAAGTGGATCCTGGTGGGATGCGTGGGGGTTTTCCTGTCGGTGTTCCTTGTGATTCCCCTGGTGAACGTGTTCGCGCAGGCGCTGGGGAAGGGGATCGGCGCCTATGTCGGCGCGATCACCCATCCGGACACGGTCTCGTCCATCCGCCTGACGCTTCTGACGGCGGCGATCTGCGTTCCGCTGAACCTGGTGCTGGGCGTCTGCGCGGCCTGGTCGGTGGCCAAATTCGAATTCCCGGGAAAGACGCTGCTGATCACGCTGATCGATCTGCCCTTTTCCGTGTCGCCGGTCGTGGCGGGTTTGTCGTACCTGGTGCTCTTCGGATTGCAGGGTTACCTGGGACCCTGGCTGGCGGATCGGGATCTTCAGGTTGTTTTCGCCGTGCCGGGGATCGTCCTGGCGACGCTGTTCGTGACGTTCCCGCTGGTCGCCCGGGAATTGATCCCGGTCATGCAGGCCACCGGGACCGACGCGGAGCAGGCGGCGATGACCCTCGGGGCGTCCGGATGGCAGACGTTCTGGCGGGTCACCCTGCCGTCCGTGAAGTGGGGGCTCCTGTACGGCGTGATTCTCTGCAACGCGAGGGCGATGGGTGAATTCGGGGCGGTCTCGGTGGTGTCCGGGCACATCACGGGGATGACGGACACCCTGCCGCTGCGAGTGGAGAAGCTCTACCACTCCTATGACGGCGCGGGGGCTTTCGCGGTGGCCAGCCTGCTCGCGCTGCTCGCCCTGGTCACCCTCGTCGCGAAGACGTGGTTCGAGTGGCGTCAGGAGGCGCAGTTCGAAGCGGCCCAGCGAATCGAATCGACCGAACCCGCGGCCATGGGAGAACCGACGGATCGACATGAGCATTGAACTGAGGTGCGTCAGCAAGTGTTTCGGGGAGACCCGCGCCGTCGACCGCGTCGGATTCTCGGTCGCGGACGGCGAACTGGTGGCGCTGCTGGGTCCGAGCGGCGGCGGGAAGACCACGGTTCTCCGGATGATCGCCGGATTGGAGGTGCCGACGGCGGGGGACATCCTGGTTCGCGGCGTGCGCGTGAACGACGTGCCCGTGCAGAAGCGCAACATCGGGTTCGTGTTCCAGAACTACGCGCTCTTCAAGACGATGTCGGTGCGGGACAACATCGCGTTTGGGCTGGTCATCAAGAAGTGGGGGAGATCCGAGATTGAGGCGCGAGTCGCGGAGTTGGTTGAGTTGTTCGGCCTTCGGGGACTTGAGCGGCGGTATCCCCATCAACTCTCCGGCGGACAGCGCCAGCGCGTGGCCATCGCGCGGTCGCTGGCGCCCAAGCCGAGCGTCCTGCTTCTCGACGAACCGTTCGGCGCGGTCGATGCCAAGATCCGGCAGGAACTGCGGGAATGGCTGGTCCGGTTGCATCGCGAACTCAACGTCACCACCGTCTTCGTGACGCATGACCAGGAGGAAGCGATGGAGGTTGCCGACCGGATCGTGATCTTTTCCCGGGGACGGCTGGAACAGATCGGCGCTCCCCGGGAGGTCTACGAGCAGCCGGCCAACGAATTCGTCGCCCGCTTCATCGGCGTGATGAACGTCCTCGAATGCGTCGTGCGCGACGGCCAGGCGCGCGCGGGCGAACTCGCGTTTCCCCTGGGGGGGGCCGCCGATGGAACGCAGGTCCGGATCGGGTTCCGGCCCTACGCCGTTTCGGTTTCCACCGATCTGACGGCGCATTCGTACCGGGCCCGCCTTTTGCGGACGTATTTCCTGGGAATCCTCCTCCGCGTCGAGTTCGAGCTGCCCTCCGGGTTGGTGATTCGGGGGAGAATGACCAAGGAGGAGTATGGAATCCTGGGCCTCGCCGACGGCCGCGAAGTCTCCTTTGAGATCCGGAACTACCGTGTCCTGGCTCGGGATGACGCGCCGCTCGGCTCGGAACTCCCATCACCCGGCGTCACGCCACCCCATCTCGGGGAGAACATCTAAGCCAATTCCGGCACGGTGGCGCGCGGGATCACCGGACCCGGATGATCCAATTCACGTACGCGTTGCGTGGCCGGGTTTCGGCGGGACCCGGCGGCTGGATCGACCAGGTGTTGGACAGGACCGGAGCCGCCTCGTCCGGGACCTTCACGGCATGGAACCGGACCCACTCGGCGCCCGTGCCCTGGCCGATGGCGTCGGCAACTCCCGAGACCGGATGCACGTGCGGACCGGCGGTGTCCTCCTGGAGGGAACCCACTTCGTTGCCGGAGTTGCCTCCCGGACCCGACGCCCCGCGCGCGTCGGGATCGGGATCCCTCAGGGCTCCTTCGGCCGCGTAGTTCACTCCGCGAAGGAATCGTCCTCGGAGGTCCGGCAGGAGGAAAGTTCCCGAACTTCGGCCGCGTCCCCAGGAGGTCCCGATGACGCCGTGCAACTCCGGATAGCGTGTCGCCGACAGTTCCCTTCCATCGCAAAGGAGCCAACCTTCCGAATCCGGAATCGCGGACGACGGGCCCCCGAACGCGACGATGGATCCCACGGGGAGCGTCGCGACCGCGGGAGGCGTCGCGACCGCCGGTCCATCGGCGCCTCGAGGCGAAGAGGTTCCACCGAGCACCACGGCCGCGAGCACCAGGGTTCCCGCGACTCCGTGGAAGGTTGGGACCGGTGCGCGGAAGGCGGGCGTCGCGCCGGGGGAAGCTGGGGCGGGGGTGGAGGGCGGGCGGGCGGGTGGCTTCATGAGGGGATCAAGCTGGTGGAGAGCTTTTCGATTCAACACCAAAGGAATCGAAGACTTGGAAAAGCGGCGTTTCCCGCGGTCCGGGTGTCGGCGGCGGCGTGGGCGGCCATGCTGCCTGGGCATGCGACGGAGGGTTTCCGTTGAGAACGGCCTTGTCGGCGAGTCGCGCGCCCCGAATCCTTCGCGGGTGGCCGACCGGCTCGTTTCCGATGTCTTGAATCGCCCCGACGCGCAGTTGGAGGTGACGCTGCGTCCGTCGTTGTTCGCCGAGTTCACGGGTCAGGCCAATGTGCGGGAGCGGATCGAGATCGCGGTCGAGGCGGCTCGGAGGCGGAAGGAGCCCCTGGATCACGTCCTCTTGAGCGGACCGCCGGGTCTGGGAAAGACCACGATCGCGAACATCATCGCGCGGGCGATGGGGGCGAATCTTCGGGCGACGAGTGGACCGACGATCGAAAAGGCAGGGGATCTCGCGGGGTTGCTGACGAATCTCGAGGAGGGGGATGTCCTCTTCATCGACGAGATTCATCGCCTCCAGCGCACCATCGAGGAGTACCTGTATCCCGCGATGGAGGACTTCAAGCTCGACATCATCATCGACCAGGGGCCCAACGCGCGGAGCGTCCGCCTCAACCTTCCGAGGTTCACGCTTGTCGGAGCGACCACGCGGGCGGGGCTCCTCAGCGGTCCGATGCTGACCCGGTTCCCGATGCGGGAGCGGCTCGATTACTACACGGCGGAGCAACTGAGGACGATCGTTCAACGTTCCGCCGGTCTCCTCCGCGTCGCGTTGGACGACGAAGGCGCCTGGGAGATCGCCCGACGGAGCCGGGGGACTCCGCGCATTTCGAACAACCTCCTTCGACGGGTCCGCGACTATGCCGAAGTCCGCCACGACGGCCGCATCACGAAACCCGTCGCCGACGCCGCCCTCGCGATGCTTGAAATCGACGGGCATGGACTCGACGAGATGGACAAGCGGATTCTGGAAACCCTCGTCGTGAAGTTCGGCGGCGGACCCGTGGGGGTGAATTCGCTGGCCGTCGCCGTCGGCGAGGAGCCCGATACCCTCGAGGAGGTCTATGAGCCCTACCTGATCATGGAGGGCTACCTCCATCGGACCACGCAGGGACGCGTTGCCACGGAACTCACGTACCAGCGCCTCGGGCTTCGCTCCGGTGGATCGCAAAAGAGCCTGCTCTGATTCGGACGGATTCCCGCGGTCCGGGGTCGGTGGTTCAGGGCGAAGCGACGGGTCCGTCCGCCCCCTTCCCAAGCCCGACGCCCCAGCAATAAGGGTCGGCCTCCGACAGAATGAGGCGCCCTTCCGCTGTGATGTGGGCGGTTCCGGTGATCGTGGGAACCACCCGCCCGCTGGAGCGATCCAGCCACGTGAACCGGGCCGTGAACCGGCTTCCCAGGATTCCCTCCTGAACCCACGCCTGACCCTCGGCGACCCGTCCATCGGCGGCGAGGCAGGCCAGTTTCGCGCTCGTGCCCGTGCCGCAAGGGGAGCGGTCGTAGGCTTTGCCGGGGCAAAGCACGAAGTTTCGTGAGTCCGCCCCTTCGCGGGCCGGACCAAAGAGCTCGACGTGGTCGATCTGTGGGTAGCCTTGTTGATTGGCGGCCTTGCGGATGCGCCACGTCACATCGACGAGTTCATCCACGCGCGCGAGGTCCAGGGGCCAGGCCGGGGTCTGAACGAGGAAGAACCAATTGCCCCCCCAGGCGACGTCGCCCACGACGGAACCCAGGTTCGGAACATCGATGGCGACGTTCCGTGCGCTTCGCCAGCTTGGTACGTTGATGATGGAGACCGATCCGTCCCGGTGCAGCGTGGCGGTGACCGGACCGACCGGAGTGTCGATGCGGTGATCCCCGGGCCGGATTCGTTCCAGATGCGCGAGTGTGGTGATGAGGCCGATCAGGCCGTGGCCACACATCCCGAGGGTCCCCACGTTGTTGAAGAAGATGACCCCGGCGGTGCTCGCGGGGTCGTGGGGCGGGACCAGCAACGCGCCCACCAACACGTCGGACCCGCGCGGTTCGTTGACCACGGCCGATCGGTACGAGTCGAAGTCACGCGTGAATCGCTCGCGCCGATCGGATAGTGGACCGGACTTCAGATCCGGGCCGCCTTCGAGGATGACGCGGGTGGGCTCCCCACCCGTGTGGGAGTCGACAAAATGCAGGCTTCTCATGTCGTGGAAGGGGGATGTCCGGCAATTCTGGATGGCTGTCCAGGTGGGTGACAAATCGTTCCTCACCTGCGGCGCGAGAACGCGTCGGGGGCGTCGGCATTCCGACACTGGGGCAACAGGTCCGTTCCGGGAAAGCGAGGAGTACGTAACTTGCCGAAAACGAATCCCTTAAGAGAATTCGTATCCGCAGAGTCGAGGAAAGAGTGTGGATGGGCGTGTCGGAATGTTTTACGGGGATTCTCGGGCGGGAATTGCGCCTGAGGAGTTGCCGGTTCGTAACCGGCATGTTTTCAACGAATTTCCAGTGAAGTTTGGGTTGGGGTCGAGCTGGCATGCGGTTTGCTGCCATTTTCGAGTATTTCGGTGCGTGGCGGCGCCTCCTCCCCTAACCCCCGCTCGCACCGGTTTGAGGGCAGGGCGCAAGCTCTGCCCTCTTTTCGTTGGGTCTGTTGAGTTGGTTGAGTTGGAGATCCCTGGCGGCGGTCGTCCGATGGAGGGGGGAGGGGGGGCGTGGGTGGAATTGGAAGGGGACTCCGATCCGGGTTTTTGGGAATGCGACGTCGCGACCAGGGTTGGCTACCAGCCGTCTCGTTTGTCTTGTCGGAGTGCAAGATTCTCTCTACGCCGTTAGGATTACGCCATTTGGGAGGAATTTTCCCGCGGAGGGGCAGACCTGTGTCGGAAAACTTGACGGTTTTCGCCGAGGCTCCGAATTTCATAATACATTCTCTGTGAATCACTTAACATTGAATTGTGCGGCCATTGGGGTGAAATCTGTCAGGAGCCTTTACGTCTTGGGCTCCTTGAATTCCTCATTCGCTTGGGATCGCGTAGGAAAATGAGCATGCCGAAGGTCGATGTGGTTCCCTTTGTTTTCATAAGATGCTTGTAATGAGAGAGTTTATGAATTCGACGTCGGAGGCGGCGAAAGGTCTGCATCGCTTTCGGGCTGCAGGGCACTTACGTGGCACGACGATTGCTGTGTTTGGATAGGTCAGTTTCGCTGTCCGCGAGATCAGTGACCCGAAAAGCAACAACCCAACAAGGTATACAATGATTACTAAGAAAATCGCGATTGCAGCCGTGCTCGCGGGCGCCCTGTTCGCGCCGGTGGCCGAAGCTGCGCAGGTGGTGTTCTCCAACCCGACGTGGCGTGATCAGTCCTACGGCGGTGGCGAATTCGCCGCCGATCTGATCGGCATCAACGGATCCCCCGACTTCTACACCTTCTGCTTGGAGAAGAACGAGGGTCTGGCGTTTGGCAAGAACTACGACTACACCCTCGGCCTCGCGGCCATCGGTGGCGGCCTCGGTGGCGGCAACCCCGACCCTGTTTCCGCTGGCACGACCTACCTCTACCAGCGCTTCCTGAACGAGACGCTCGCGGGCTACAGCTTCGCGACCAGCACCGCGGCTGAGCGCGCGGCCCGTGCGGCCAGCGGTCGTTTGCTCCAGGACGCCATCTGGGCGTTGGAAGACGAGCAGGCTGTCGACAACGCCAATCCGTTCATCGTCCAGGTTGTGGCGGCGTTCGGTTCCCTGGCTTCGGCCAAGGCCGATGCGGTCGCCGGTGCGATCGGTGTGCTGAACCCGACTGACCCGACCCAAGCGACGACCAGCCCGCTCTACCGTCGCCAGAGCGTCCTGATCAACCTGCCGGACAACGGCATGGCGGTGATCATGCTCGGTGGCAGCCTGATGCTCCTCGGTGCCGCCCGCCGGCGCCTGAGCTGAGCTGATTCAAGGCTCAAAGGAACCAAGTCGTACAACAGAGAGAGGGGAGCTCACGGCTCCCCTCTCTTTTTTTTGGAAGTCGTTCCCATGAAGTACCGCAAGCGTCTCCGATCCCCGGGCCCGGAACTTTCCCTCAACTCGTCGGGGCTTTGGCTCCGGAAATGGGCGCTTGCGTTGGGCAGCGCCGCCGTTTTTTTCGGGTTTCTTGAAGGATTCGCGTGGTTGTTGGGTGTGCCCCCGGCATTCCACATGGAGGATCCCTATTCGGGGTTCTCCCGCCACGTACCCCACTTCGTGCGGGTGGGCGAGACCAACGGCGTCGACGTTCTCGGTGTGGCTCCCAACAAGGTCCGTGTGCTCAATCCGCAGACCTTCCAGGCCAGGAAGCCGGCCGGTGTGTATCGGATTGTTTGCGTGGGGGGATCGTCCACCTACGGACGGCCCTTTTTCGATGAGACTTCATTCCCGGGTTGGTTGCGAGCGATGCTCCCCGAGATCGATCCCTCCAAGACCTGGGAGGTGTTGAACGCCGGGGGCATCAGTTACGCGAGCTACCGGGATGTCGGCCTGATGGAGGAACTGTCGCAGTATTCACCCGACCTTTTCGTGGTCTACACCGGCCACAACGAATTTCTCGAGCGACGAACCTATGCCGGGCTGGCCGATCGTTCGCCCTGGGTCACGAGCTGCCTGTCGCTGGCCAGTCGCACCCGGACTTCGACGATTGTCCGCGGGGTTTTTGACCGACTGGGCGTTCGCAGGACGGCGACGGCCCATCGGGCGCCGGTTCTCGGGGAGGACACAAAAGCCATCGCCGTCAATGCGATCGGCACCGAGGCCTACCATCGGGACGACGCGTTCGGACGCGAGGTGGTGGCGCATCTGAGATCGACGCTGCAGACCATGATTCGAGTCGCGGCGCGGGCGGAGGCTGAGATTCTCTTCGTGACGCCGGCCTCCAACCTTGCGGATTTTGTACCGTTCAAGAGTGAACACCAGGCGGGCCTAACGCCTGGACAACTCGCCCAGTGGAACCGCCACTTCACCCAGGCCCAATCGGAGTGGACCGGTGGCCGGTTCGCCGAGGCCCTCGCGGAGATCCGCAAGGCCGAGGCAATTGACGACCGGTTTGCAGCCGGTTGGTATTGGAAGGGTCGAATCCTGAGTTCGTCGGGGGATTTTGCCGGCGCGCTGGACGCCTTCGTTCGCGCCCGCGATGAGGATGTCTGTCCGTTGAGGGCGGTCAGCGCCATTGGCGACGCCGTTCGCGAGGCGGGTCGGCGGGCCGAAAAGCCCGTGGTGGATTTCGACGCCCTGATTGGAGGATTGAGCGAGCATGGCCTCGCGGGTCGTGAATTCTTCCACGACCATGTCCATCTCTCGATTGAGGCCAACCGGCGGATGGCGCTGGCGATCGTGGGTCAAATGGAGGGACTCGGAATTGTCTGCCCAGGAAAGGTCGCCAGGGACGCTGCGTTGGATCGGGCGAAGACGCGAGTGATGGCCGGCGTCGATGCCGAACGTCATGCCGGTGAGTTGCGGCAACTGGCGGCGATGCTGGGCTGGCTGAAGCAGGATGATCTCGCCCGGCATCAGGCCGATCTCTCCCTCGGCTTGTCGGGTTTCACCGAGGAAGCCTTGGTCGACCTCGGCGCGCGCTGGAGGAGTGTCGGCAGACCCGAACTGGCTGTGGGTTTCTTCCGCCGAGGACTCCTCGACCGTCCGGATTCCGCGCAACTCCTCATCGGACTGGGTCTCGCGGAACTCGATTCCGGTCGTGCCACGGATGGAATCGGGACTTTGGAAAGGGCGATTGCACTTCAACCGGAGAACGGCGAGGCGCGCACGCGTTTGGGGATGGCATTGGCGCTTCGCGGGGATTGGAATGCCGCTGAAGCGCACCTTCGCGAGGCGGTTCGGCTCCGACCCGACTCGGGAGCGGTGCGTGGCAACTATGGTCTCGTTCTTGCCCGCCAAGGTCGGTTTCAGGAAGCGATCGAGTTCTATGGAGCGGCGTTGAAATTGGAGCCTGATCTGCCGTCGGTGCACTTCAACCTGGGTCAGGCGTGGGAAGCCCTCGGGAACCCGGTTGAGGCTGCGGAGCACTATCAGAGGGCCCTCCGAATTCAGCCCAATCATGCGCAAGCTCAACAGCGGTTGGCCGCGGTGGAGCAGGAGGCGCTCGGAACCCGCCACAAATAGCGTTGGGCCGGCCAACGCCGTCCAACCGGGGCGGGGGTTCGTCGGTTTTCTTGAGCGTTTCAGGGATCAATCGTCTGATTAACAATGCGTTAGGATTGGTTCGGTCGAATCCGGGTCCGTGCGCTGTCGGAATTCCTGCGAATCCTTCTTTCGGGGCAGAAACACCCTAAGATTCTCTCTCAGAATAGGATATTGCATTCAGGGAGGTGTTGTTCCTCCGCGGGGCTGTCGGTGAACTTTACGCTCAAGCCGTTCCGGCGTCCTTTCAGGGGGCACGATTTCATGGCGAACACGGGTCCGTACCGTCGATTCCAGCGCATCACTGAATTCAAAACACTGATTATTAACAAATTACAAAAATAAGAGAATTGCTTATATGCAAATTGGATGGTATGAAACAGGGGCTTGGCGCGTTCTGGCACGTTGACTGCTGAACTGGGGCAGGTTCGTTTCGGAAACTTGGAGGAAACGAACCGAGAATTAAAACCAACAAAGAAGTACCCCTATGAACGTGAAGAAAATTGCAATCGCGGCCTTGCTTGCCGGAACCGCATTCGTGCAAGTCGCCGATGCCGCGCAGGTGGTGTTCGGGAATCCGACCTGGAGGGATCAGAGCTACGGCGGTGGGGAATTCGCCGCGGATCTGGTGGGTGTGGGTGGCTCGCCGGACTTCTACACCTTCTGTCTCGAAAAGAACGAAGGTCTGGCGTTCGGTGTGACCTATGACTACACCCTCGGCACGGCCGCGATGGCGGGCGGACTGGGCGGTGGCAATCCCGATCCCGTCTCGGCGGGAACGTCGTTCCTGTATCAGCGTTTTCTGAATGAAACGCTCCCGGGCTACAGCTTCGCCACGTCGACCCCGGCGGAACGTGCGGCGCGCGCCGCCAGTGGCCGTGACCTCCAGAACGCGATCTGGGGTTTGGAAAACGAGCAGGCGGTGGATCTCGCCAACCCTTTCATCGCCCAAGTGGTGGCCGCCTTCGGGTCCATCGCGGCCGCCATGGCGGACGCGACATCGGGTGCGATCGGCGTGCTGAATCCGACCGACCCGAGCCAGGCGACAACCAGCCCGCTGTACCGCCGTCAGAGCGTTCTCATCAACCTGCCTGACAACGGGACGGCCGCGATGATGCTGGGCGGTAGCCTGATGCTGGTCGGCCTGGTCCGGCGCCGCATGGCCTGATTCGAATCATTGGAAACCTTGTTGGAAAGG
>JBFWOK010000032.1:0-48130 GCA_050250555.1 Limisphaerales bacterium | reverse complement strand
AGCAGGGGTCGAGAGCTCACGCCCGTCGGCGGGGGGGTGGGGCGGTTCTTCCATCGGATTCCAGGAGTATTCCCGGCCCGCACAGACAACGTCCAGCCTCTAGACTCCGACTCCGACTCCATCTCCGATCCCTTCGTCGGTCCGGAGGGGTTCGCCGGTTCGATCAAGACCCGGCCGCGGGACGGATCGCGGTCCTCGGGTTCCAGCGCACGGAGGGAGTCTTCAAGCCGCGGGAGGCGCGTCGGCGAAACGCTCCTTTAGAATCTGTATCTCGCCGGTGTCGAGGCTGTACATCGCGCCCACGAGTCCGATTTTGCCCTCCTGGATCATGTGACGAAGGATCGAACTGCGCTCCTCCACCTCCGCCATGGTGTGAAGCACGTTGTCGTGCGCCACTTCCTCGACCACGGTCGCCTGCGGTGCGGAAGGTCCCAACCGCGCGACGACGCGATCAACCGACGGCTGGATCTTCTCGAGCAGTCCCGTGAGGTGACCCATCTCAACGTGGGCGCAGGCGCCTTTGACGGCGCCGCAGTTGGAATGTCCGAGGACGAGGATGAGTTTCGAACCGGCGACATTGCAGGCGAACTCCATGGATCCGAGGATGTCCTCGTTGAGGACGTTCCCGGCGATCCGGACGCTGAAGATGTCGCCGAGGCCCTGGTCGAAGACCAGTTCCGCGCTGGTCCGGGAGTCGATGCAGCTCAGGATGATGGCGAACGGGAATTGATCCGCGGAGGTTTCGTTGACTTGTTGAAGGAGGTTGCGGTTGTAGCGGAGGTTGCTCACGAACCGCTTGTTTCCCTCCACGAGGATGTGAAGGGCCTGCCTCGGGGTGAGGTGATGCTGGATTTCCTTGGTTTGTGTTCGCATGGAAAGTGTCAACGAGTTGCGCCTCGCGCGTCGGATCCATGAACCCGAGAGGCATCACACGGAGGCGCGGAGGCACGGAGGGGGACGGAATCCGTCCTCGGATCTTCGTGTCTCAGTGCCTCTGTGAGAGAATCCCGGTTCATGGGTGGGAAGCTCATCCCGGGGACCTCTGGGGCGAGGCGAGGGCATTGAGGCGCTGGCGGCGTTCGGTGAACACCTTCCTCGCGCGATCGACCGAGTCGTTGCGTTTGGCGAGCGTCACACCCTCCATCGTGACGTCGATGTCGTTGAATTCCGCCTTCTTCTTGAAATCCATCAGGATCTCGTAGACGTCGAAATCGATCCGGACGGAGCGCTTCGCGTCGATGAGGACCCGGGTGTGGGGCGGGATCGCGTCCAGGGTCTGCATGATGCTGGCGCGGTTGAGGAATGAGACGTCCTCGGACAGGTGGAGGACGTAGGTGTCGCCGTGTTCGTCGTGTTTCTCCTCCACGAGGAAGAACGGATTGCGCAGGTTGACGAGGAGGAGGTGGAAGATGGCGACGCCCACGCCGAGCGCGATCCCGACGAGCAGATCGGTGAAGATGATGCCGACGACCGTCACGATGAAGGGGATGAACTGGAACCAGCCGAGCCTGTACATCGAAATAAAGAGGGCGGGTTTCGCGAGCTTGTAGCCGACCACGAACAGGATCCCGGCGAGGGTCGCGAGGGGGATGAGATTGAGCAGGTTCGGGATCAGGACGACCGCGAGAAGGAGAAGGACGCCGTGGAGGACGGCCGACGCCTTGGTGCGGCCGCCGGACTGGATGTTGGCCGAAGAACGGACGATGACCTGGGTGATGGGGAGTCCGCCGATCAGTCCCGAGACGATGTTGCCGAGCCCCTGGGCCTTGAGTTCGCGGTCGGTCGGTGTGATCCGCTTGAAGGGATCGAGTTTGTCGGTGGCTTCGACGCAAAGCAGCGTTTCGAGGCTCGCGACGATGGCCATCGTGAAGGCGGTCGTGAGGACGGCGGGATTGACGACCTGGGTGAAATCGGGGAACCGGATAAGGTCCTTGAGGCCGGAGAAGCCTTCGACGATCGGGATGTTGACCAGGTGGCGGCTGTCGATGGCGAGGGAGGGGACGAACGACTGGAAGGCGAGATTGAGCAGGATGCTGGCGACGACGGCGACGAGGGGTCCCTGGATCAGTTGAAGAGCGCGGAATCGTTTGATGAAGGGCCGTTCCCAGAGGATCAGGATCGCGAGCGAGACCAGGGCGATCACGAGCGCCCCGGGCGTGATCGCGCTCAACATGTGGGTGAGCTCGGTGAACGTGTTGTAATTGTCGGGCTGCTGGAAGCTCATCACGCCTTCCGGGACTTTGTCGTACCCGAACGCATGCGGAATCTGCTTCAGGATGATGATCAGGCCGATGCCGGACAGCATTCCCTTGATGACGGACGAGGGGAAATAATAACCGATGATGCCCGCGCGCATGAAGCCGAGGGCGACCTGAAGCACGCCGGCGAGGACGACGGCGGCCAGGAACGTTTCATAGGCGCCGAGACTTCCGATGGCGTTGAGCACGATGACCGCGAGACCGGCCGCCGGGCCGGAGACGCCGAGGGGGGAACCGCTGGCGAGGCCGACGATAATGCCGCCGATGATTCCGGCGAGGATGCCGGCGAAGAGCGGGGCGCCGGACGCCATCGCGATCCCAAGGCACAACGGCGTGGCGACGAGGAAGACGACGACGCTCGCGGGCAAGTCGTACTTGAGATTGGCCATCCATCCGGCCGCGGGGGCCACCTCGTGGTGGGTTCGTTCAGTGTTCATCGCGTCGCGTCAGATCATCGTCCCAACCCGGGCCGGGACGGGGTCCAAGCCAGGAGAGCGCGGGAAGTTAGAGGGGGAAGCGATCAAGTCAAGGGACGCCGCCGCGAAAAAATGCGGCGTGTGTTCTCGGCGGTCGATGAGCCGAGCCGACGATCTCCGGGTCGGCGGCTCCGGGTGGGGGCTTCCATCCAGCGGCGCGGGATGGGGCGCCCCTGATCATCGCCTTGGATGTTCGAAGCAGATGAAATTCACCACGAAGGCACGAAGAACACGAAGGCTGCAGACACGACGCATGCGCAGTCGGTCGTCTACAGGTTCGATAGAACCCCGGAGTGGCTTTCCCCTCGGTCCTTCGTGGCCTTCGTGAACTTCGTGGTGAGCTTAGAGCCTGTCTGAAAAATCGGATGGGTCCTGTTTTCACAAAAAGGGCTGGATGGCGAGGCGCGACGAGGGAGCATACCCGACAGCGGTCTGTGACCGAGGAGCAACGAAGCCAGCCAGCCCTTTTTGTGAAAACCCTCCGGGCGACGGGTCTTTTCGGCTAGGCCTTCGTTGGCTCGACCGTCACAGCCCGCTGCGGGGATGCTCCGGTCTCGCCGCCTCGGCCTCGCCAGAAATCCCTCGTCGCAGGGCCCTTCCCATTTTTCAGACAGGCTCTTAGGCGAGGATTTGGGGGCGCATCCCCGTCTTGGGGGTGGTCCTGAATTCTCGCCGCTTCATTATTTGGAAACCAAGACGTGACTCGAAGGGAATGGTCCTGGTCCGATTTCGACCCATCGACGGTCAGGCCTTCATTTCAGTGATCTGTTGGGTCGCGATGCCGATCGGGCGGTCCAGCGGGACGCCGGCGCAGGTGAGCAGCGTGGTGAGCAGGTCACCCTGGTTGCCTTGGACGTCGGGCAGGAAGCGGCCGGTCTTGATGGATCCGCCGCCCTTTCCGGCAAGGATGAACGGCAAGTTGTCGCGCCGGTGCTTGTCGCCGTCTTCCAGGCCGGAGCCCCACATCATGATGCAGTTATCGAGCAGGGTGCCGTCGCCTTCCTTGAGGGCGTGCATCTTCCTCACCATGTAGGCGAATTGATCGACATTGAGTTTGTTGATCGCCGCGACCTTCCGGATCTTTTCCTGATCGCTGCCGTAATGCGTCTGCGAATGATGCTGGTTCGAGAATCCCAGCTCGGGGTAGGAGGCGCCGTTGGGCCGGGAGCCGATATAGGTGCTGACGCGCGTGGTGTCCGTCTGGAAGGCGAGGATGGTGAGGTCGCACATGACCTGCATGTACTCGCTGCGCTTGTCGCCCTCGGGAATTCTCACCTCGATGGGCGCCGAATCGGTGGCGTGGCGCTTGGAGGGGCCGACACCGTTCTTCTCCAGCGCCGCCTCCTGTTGGCGGATTTCGATGGCGGCGATGCGACGTTCCACCGAACGCACACTGTCGAGGTATTCGTCGAGCTTTTGCTGGTCCCCCTTGGCCAGGGTGCGGCGCAGATCTCGGGCGCCGCCGAGCACCCGGTCGAGCATCCGGCGGTCCAACGGGTTGGCCCGGGTGACCTTGCCCTCCTCGCCGCGCTTTCCGAAAAGGCGGTTCAACACATTGCGGGGATCGGTCTCGGCCGGCACGGGTTGGGTCGGCGAGCGGAAGCTGCAGTGATTGTAGTATCCCTCATGCAGGCCTTCCTGATTCTCCTTCCAGGTCTGGGGCATGGTGGCCAGCTCAAGCGAAGGGAGCAGGGTCTGGGCGCCGACATAGTTGGCCATGATCTGGTCGGCGGAAATGGAGATGTTGATGCGGTTGCGCGAGTCGGCGTCGGGCAACCGAGCGGTGAGCCAGGTGGACAGCTCCAGCGCGTGCGGGGCGCCGCCGAACGGCGCGGTCGGCACACCGGAGATGCCCTTCATCATGAGGCACTGATCCATGATCGGTTTCAGCGACTCGATGATGGACGGCGGCGTGTGGAGGAACTCCTCCTGAGTTTTGGGCCAGAACTGATCCATGATGACCCCGTGCGGCATGTACATGAAGGCCAGGCGCACCGGAGGCCTGGCGGGCGCGACGGCTGCCCGGGCGAGGGAATCAAAGAACGGCAGCGCGAGGGAGACCCCGACTCCTTTCAGGAAAGTGCGGCGATCAACGATGGATGGATGATTCATGGCATTCATGGTTGTGCTCTGCTGGGTGTGAGTGTTGTTCAGTCTTCGTCGATTCGACGGTGGGTAAACGGATAACTGGTGATGACCTCGGTGATGATCGTCCGCACCCGGTGCTTGTCCGCGGCGATCCGCGCCATCAATTGGTCCACCACGACCTCGTCGTGGCCTTCAAGCTGTCGCCCGAGCGCGTAGGCCAGCAGTCGTTCGGTCAGGTTGCGGGCCAGGTCGGTCTCCCGCCGGGCCAGGACGCCCTTCAACTGCGCGGGCGTGGAAAAGGACTCGCCGCTCGGGAGCGTGCCCACCGCGTCGATTGCGCCACCGGCCGCATCCCTTTCCCGCCATCGGCCGATCGCGTCGAAATTCTCCAGGCCGAAGCCGATCGGATCCAACACCCGATGGCAGTTGGCGCAGGTGGGATCCTTTTGGTGCAGTTCGTTCCGCTGGCGCAGCGTCAACCCCTCGATGCTCTTCGCATCCTGGTTGTCGAGTTCGGGCACGTCGGCCGGCGGGGGCGGGATGCGTTCTCCAAGAATCTGTTCGAGGACCCACACACCGCGCCGAACGGGGCTGGTTCGATTGGGAAACGACGTGGTTGCCAGCGTGGCCGGCATCCCGAGGATGCCGCCGCGGTTCCGGTTCTCCAGCTTCACCCGGCGCAATTTGGAGCCGCGGATCGAACCCTCAAGACCATACAGCCCGGCAAGCGGCTCGTTCAGGTAGGTGTAGTCGCTGTCCACAAACCGGACCACGTTCTGATTCCCGCGCACGATGCTGTCGAAGAACAGACGGACTTCCTCCAGCATCGCCTTGCGCATCGCCGGCGTCATCTGGGGGAACGCGTCCGGATCAAACACCTGGCGCTCCAGTCCGCCCACGCCCAGCCACTGGGCGCCGAAGCCGTCGAACAACGCGCGCGCCCGGTCGTGCTTCAACAACCGTTCCGCCTGCGCCCGCAAGACTTCCGGTTTGCCGAGTTCGCCCTTGTCGGCCAGGCGGGACAATTCAGCGTCGGGCGGCGCCGACCACAGCAGATACGACAGGCGCGAGGCCAACTGGTGATCGTCCAGCGGGACGAAGGACTTGTCGGATTCGGCCTTTGCGGCGGGCGTGATGAAGAGGAACTGCGGGGAGACGAGCACCGCCTTGAACATCAGGGTCAGCGACGCCGTGTAATCCAGCTCGTTCTCGCGCGCGAGGTCGAAGACGTCCACGAGGACATCCAGCTCCTCGTCGGATGGCGGGCGACGATAGGCTTCCCGCGCCAGCGAACGCGCGACGCGGCGCGCCTCGACACGCGGATCGGCGCCCCGGCGTGGCGCCTTGCCGAAGAGCCGCTTCTGGACCGCGGTCGGCGCCTTGCCTTTCGGCGCCACAATCTGCTCGACGACCTTGTTGGCCAGGTCGAGGAACAGTTCCGATTGCATTGGAGAGATCGAGTTGAGGTAGCCCTCGCCGATGACCTCCTCGGGAAGTCTGTCCGCGATCGACGGGTCGACGCCGTAAAGGTCGCGCAACGTGTTGCCGTACTCCACGCGGGTCAGGCGGCGGATCACGAACGGTCCCGGGTCGCGCGGAGCCAGATACTTGAGTTTGCCGATCCACTCGATGAACTGAAGGCGCTCCGCGTCGGTGGGTTGCTTCGCCGCGTCTTCCGGCGGCATGTCGTGCACCTTGACGTTCGCAACGGCTTTCTTCCAATGCAGGAACGCGGCGCCGCGGCCGGGATCCTTCAGGTCCACCTCGAAGTTGACGTTCGCCTTGGCGCGGCCACCGCCGTGGCATCTCGTGCAGTAGGTCTTCACGAAGGGTTCCACGTTCTCCTTGAAGACCTTCCTGGCGTCGGCCCGGAGCGCCGCCTCCTCCGCGCTCTCACCGTCGGTCTCCGCCAGACACGGCGGGACCACCGCCACGATCAGAGCGCAGCCCAAGGCCGCGAATTTCGCGGGAACAAGCTGGATGATGCGGTGCGGCTGCATCCTCGTGTCTAACGCATCGAGTCCTCTCAGGCCAGAACTCCCTTTGCTCGGGCGGAAGACGCTTCGGCAGTCCGCGGGCGGGACCGACGATGACGGGGCCTTCGCCGCGGTTCAGGATGCGCAGGCAGTCGCGTTCCAGCGGGGAATGGAAGCCGCCGATGATGCTGCGGCCCTCGTCGCGCCACTTCGCGGCCTGATCGTGGGCGCGGAGGATCGCGTCGCCGGGGCATGGAAAGGGTGTTCCGCCCTTTCAGGGCTTGTGCCCGTTAACGGACGGCTGACCCAGGGCGGCGCTGCGCTTTGCCCTGGGCTGTCATCTTTCGGCCTTTCAGGCCTGAGGCCGCGCGCGTTCACGCCGCATCCTCCTCGCCGCCGCGGCCGAGGCGATGCTTGTGTTTCAAGTTCCGGGTTGGCAAAGGGGCGGGCCCGTGAAAGCGTCCCGGTCCTGCGCCGCCCAAGGGGGGCGCCATCCCCGAAACTATGAACGCGACCCGGATTCTGCCCGACCTGCAATGTTCCCTGATGTGCGAAGAGGTGCGCCAGGAGATCAGTGGCAACTTCATCCTCCTTGGCATCATCGGCTACGTGCGGGTCCCGCAACTGCCGATCACCGCGCTCAAGCTCTGCGTCTTCAATCGTTGGACGGCCGGGTTGGGACAGTTCACGGAGACCGTCCGTCTCGTCGCTCCCGATGAGTCGGTGATGCGCCAGAGCCAGGTGAAGTTCGCGCTCCAGGAGGCGACCCACAACGCGACCAACGTCACCCTTTTCGCGCAGGTCGAATTCAAGGTTCCCGGAACCTATTTCGTCGAGGTGCTGGTCGACGACGTGATGAAGCTCCGGTTTCCCCTTCCCGTCATTCTCGTCCAGAATCCCGCCGGCGGTCAGGCGGGGCAGGGGCAGGGCCGGGGACAGGCCCCCAAGGGACCGGAAACTCCGCCGCAGGGCGCGGAACCGGCTTGATCCGGCGGAACCCCTCCCGCTCAGGTCCACTCAGGTCCGCGGGGCGCGCGCTCCCAGGGTCACCACTTCGGTGGTCGACCGGTTTTTGGCGATCGAATCGGGCGGCAGATAGCCGCGCCACGAGACATTGGGGTAGATGAGCGCCCGACGGCCGAGGATGGATCCCGGGTTGAGTACCGCGTTGCAACCGACGTTCGAGGCGTCCCCGAGCAGGGCGCCGAATTTTCGGAGCCCGGTGTCAATGAGGCGGCCGGCGACTTCCAGGGAAACGTGCCCCGGCGTGATCTTGAGGTTGGAGATCTTCACGCCCGCGCCCAGATGGGCGCGGAATCCGAGAATGGAATCGCCCACGTAGTTGAAGTGGGGGACCTCGGCGCGGTTGAAGAGGAGCGCGTTCTTGAGCTCGCTCGAATTGCCGACGACGCAACCGTCGCCGACGAGGACGTTTTCCCGGAGGTAGGCATTGTGACGGATCTTGCAGTCCCGGCCGATGATGGCGGGACCTTTGATCATGGCGCCGTCCTCGACGACGGTGCCTTCGCCGATGAAGACGTCCGGACCGATGAAGGCGATGCCTTCGCACCGGTTGTGGAGGGCGGGCCGGAGGGTGGCTCGGAGGTAGTCGCCGATTTTCGGAAGGGCCTCCCACGCGTGGGCGCATCCGTCGAAGATTGGGGCGTGTTCCGACTGGGTGAGGTCGAAGAGATCCGCGGGGGCGAACATGGGACGGGATGATGGGAACGTCCCGACGCGGGGCAACCTTCAAAACAACCCAAAACAGGGCTTGCCAGTAATCCGTCCGGCTGTCTAGTTTCGCCGCCCCTTTCGGGTGCGCTCGATTCGCCGTGATTGGTTCCCTGCGAAACGCATTCCGAAGGGGACAATTTTTATGTCAGTCAAGATTCGACTCAAGCGTGGCGGAGCCAAGAACGCGCCCGCGTACCGGATTGTGGTGACCGATTCCCGCAGTCCGCGGGACGGGCGGTTCATCGAGGAGATCGGCTTCTACGATCCGAAGCAGGCCGGCGTGAACTTCAAGCTGGATATGGACCGGGCCCGTTACTGGCTCGGCGTCGGCGCCCAGCCGTCGGAGACCGTCGCGAGCTTCATCAAGAGCGAGAACAAGGCGGCCGCCGCGGTTCCGGCCGCGGCCTGATCGGGCTAGGGCTTCGTTCATTCGTTCGTTCCTTCGCACCGTCTTCGTCCATGCGCGCCTTTCTCGAGTCGGTCGTCAAAGGGATGGTGGCGTACCCTGATGAGGTCCGGATCAATCCGGTCGATCGGAAGGGCGAGACCGTCTACGAGATCCAGGTGCATCCGTCGGACGTGGGTCGTCTGGTGGGGCGTCGCGGGAACACGATCAACGCGATCCGAACGCTTTTGACGGCCGGAGGGGCGCGCAAGGGATTGCGATGTTCCCTGGAGTTGCTCGACGAACGTTCCGATGATCGGGACCGCGATTGGGATCGGGACCGGGACCGGGACCGGGATCGCGGCCGCGAAGCGGGTCAGGGTCGTGGCCATGTCCGGTCCGACGGCGACGAGGGCGATCGAGGGCGAAGCCTGGGGTTCGGCGGTGGAACGGAGTCGGAGCTCGGCCCGGGAGAAGCGCCCTGACCGAGGAGAGCCGCCGCCGGGTCGGTGCGAAATCGGCAACCGAACGGAGACCTGGGCCGGGGCTGAAGATGGAGCTTTCGTCGTGGCTGAAGCGCGGGTTGGTCGGTGTCGGGAAGTCGGGTGACTGAATGAGCATGAAAATCGATGTGCTCACCTTGTTTCCCGGGATGTTTGCGGGACCCATGGACGAGAGCATGGTCCATCGGGCCCGGGAGAAGCGGTTGCTGGATCTGGCGGTGCATGATCTCCGGGGTTGGACCCGGGACCGGCATCGGACCGTGGACGACCGTCCGTTTGGCGGGGGTCCAGGGATGGTTTTGAAGTGCGAGCCGATCTTTGAAGCGGTGGAAAGTCTGCGGATGCCGGAGACCCGGGTGGTGCTGATGTGCCCGACGGGACGCCGGTTCGATCAGTCGATCGCGCGGGAACTGGCCGGTTTACGGCATTTGCTGTTGCTCTGTCCGAGCTATGAAGGCTTGGACGAACGGGTGCGGGAAGGCTTGGTTCAGGACGAGTTGTCCGTGGGCGACTTCGTCCTGACGAGCGGCAACCTGCCGGCGATGATGGTGATCGACGCGGTGACCCGTCTGCTTCCAGGCGTGCTCGGAGACGAGGAGTCCGCGGTGGACGAATCGTTCAGCCGTGGGTTGCTGGAGTATCCGCACTACACCCGGCCCGCGGAGTTCCGTGGTCGGCGAGTGCCGGACGTGTTGCTTTCGGGGCATCACGCCGAGATTGAAAAATGGCGCCGGGAGCAGTCTATGCTGCGGACCCGGCAGCGAAGGCCCGATCTGGTCGGCTTGTTGCCGATGCCGGAGGGCGGGCGGTCGGAAGGAAGTGATCTATGAATCAGGCATTGTTGGACAGAATTGAGGCGCAGTTCCTGAAGAAGGAACCGGCGGTCTTCAGAGTCGGTGACACAGTCCGCGTTCACACCAAGGTGGTGGAAGGCGACAAGGAGCGCATCCAGATCTTCGCTGGCGTGGTGATCGGTCGCCGCGGTCACGGCCTCAATGAGACGTTCACCGTCCGGCGCATCAGCTACGGCGAAGGTGTCGAGCGCGTGTTTCCGATCCACTCGCCGCGAATCGACAAGGTCGAAGTGGAACGCCAGGGGGCGGTTCGCCGGGCCAAACTGACCTACCTGCGCAAGCGCATCGGCAAGGGGGCCACCCTGGTCAAGGAAAAGTCCCACGCCAACGCAGGATCGGGAGCCAGCGCCAGCGCCGCGACGACTGCGACCGCCTGACGCCGCACCCCCTCCGTATTCTGGCGCGATCGCCCCGGACGAATCGTCGGCCGGGGGCGCCGCGACCCGCTTTCGGTCGGAAGGTCGGAAGGTCGGAAGGTCGGAGATTTGTCCCGAATTCGGGCTTGCCCGTTCCAGCCGCCTCCAGTATCGGCGCCCGATGGCATGCGCGCCCGCTAGCGATTCGAGGGACCTCCTGCTGTTCGAGCGGCGCCTTGCCGAGGGCGGGCTTCGCCGGATTGCGGGCGTCGACGAGGCGGGAAGGGGACCGCTGGCGGGACCCGTGGTGGCGGCGGCGGTCGTTTTTCCCCTGGAATGGATTCTCGGAGGGTTGCCCGACGAACTGCGCGGTTTGAACGATTCCAAGCAGGTCACCGTTTCCCGTCGGGAGACTTTCCATGAGTTCCTAACGCGGAACGCGACGGTGGCCTGGAAGGTCGCGGTTGTCGAACCGGTCGAAATCGATCGCCTCAACATCCTTCGTGCGACCCATGCCGCGATGGTTCAGGCGATCTCCGGATTGCCGGATCCGGCGGCGGAACACGTGCTGGTGGACGGTCTTCGCGTCGACGCGATCTCCACGGATCAGACGGCCTTGGTTCGAGGGGACTCCCGCAGTTACTCGATTGCCGCGGCGAGCATCCTGGCAAAGGTGACCCGCGACCGACTCATGGTGGCGCTCGACGCGACGTGGCCTGGGTATGGATTCGCGCGACACAAGGGCTACCCGACGCCCGATCATCTGGCGGCGCTGAGGCGGTTGGGGGCTTGTCCCGCCCATCGCCGATCGTTCGCGCCCGTGTCGAGCCTGGATCATCAGCCCGAACTCTTCCGGTCGTGAGGTCGAGAGGTAGGGAGGTTGAGACGTGATGCTCTGGCGGCTTTGGTTGAAGTGGTGGGAGGCGTGGAAGTCCGCCCGGGCGGCCCGGGTTCGGGCCCGGACCGGGACCGGGTCCGGGTCGAGGACCCTTTGGATCGGGCATCTGGGGGAACAGTCGGCCCGGCGCCACCTGGAAGCGGTCGGGATGAAGTTCCTAACCGCGAACTACCGGACGAAGCGGGGGGAGATCGACCTCGTGTTCCGGGATGGGGACTGCCTCGTCTTTGTCGAGGTGAAGGCGCGATCCTCGGAGGCTTGGGGACGGCCGGCGGCGGCGGTGGATTCCCGGAAGCGACGGGCGTTGTCGCGCGTGGCGCTGGAGTATCTCCGTTCGCTCAAGCAACCCCGAGTCAGGATTCGCTTCGACGTGGTGGAAGTCCTTTTGGCCGGTGATCGGGTTCGGGAAGTCCGGCATCTGCCCAACACATTTCCTTTGTCGGCCCCCTATCGGTACGGATGAAAATGGCGCGCGAATCACGAGTTTGGGGAAGAATTCGACCCATGACGACCAAGGCAGTCCGGGAGCGGTATCACAACCGTTCGGAAGAAGCCGGGATGACGAATCGCCCGACGGCATCGGGTTTTCCGGGGACACGCTCTCCGCGCTCCGGGAACCCAGCGGGACCGCCACTCCGGATCGGGCGGAGGATGATGACCGGGGGGCGTGTCCTGCCTCGACTGGCGGGGATCCTTCCCGTTTCCGCGGTGGTCCTCGCCAGCCTCATGTTGGTGCTCGGTGTTTTCCGGCCCTTGCCTGGGCTGGGTGCGACCGGCGGTCCGACGCCGGCGGACCCTCGCCGTGATCCGTCCGTGCTCGCCGTGGAGCGGGTGTTGCCGTCGGTGGTGAACATCGCGACCCTGACCGTCGAGGGTGCCGATCCGTACAACGAAATGCTGCGGGAATTCTTCGGGTACGGGCGGCGGGCGCCGGACACCGCGTACAGCAGCGGTTCGGGGGTGATCATCGATGAGGAGGGGTGGGTCCTGACCAACTTCCATGTGGTCCGCGGCGCCAACCGGGTTCAGGTCACGCTGGCGGACACGACCGAACCGATGGACGCCGAGGTGGTTTCGGCGTCGGAAGCGAATGACCTCGCGCTTCTCCGGGTGAAGGCGAAACCGGGCCAGAAGTTTCGGGCCGTGGAGTTCGCGGCCGACGACGATCTTTTTCTGGGAGAGACGGTGCTGACGCTGGGGAATCCATACGGGCTCGGCGGGTCGGTGAGTCGGGGGATTCTGAGTTCGAAGACGCGGCGCCAGGAGCGGGATGGCGAGGCGATGGAGGTGGAGGATTGGCTTCAGACGGATGCGTCGATCAATCCGGGAAACAGCGGGGGACCGCTCATCAATCTGCGCGGGGAACTGATCGGGTTGAACGTGGCCATCCTGGCGCGGGCCCAGGGCATTGGGTTTGCCATTCCCGTGAAACGGATCGGGACGGCGCTCGCGGAGATGGCGTCGCCGGAGGCCACGCGCGGGCTTTGGTTCGGCGCGGTGGTTCGGGGCGGGCGTGCGCCGCTCGTTGTGACGGAGATCCAGAAGGGCAGTCCGGCCGATCTGGGGGGGCTCGAACCGGGGGACGAGATCCTCGCCGTCGACGGGGTTTCGACGGGGTCGGTTTTTCGGTTCTACCGGGTCCTGGGGGCGGGCGGGCCCGAGACCCGGCTTCGGATTCAGCGCGGCGCGGAACGGCTCGAGTTGACGGTGCGAATGCTGGCGGAAAAGAACGTGTTCAACGCGGAATATCTCTGGCGCCGGCTTGGGGCTCGCTTTTCGAGGATTCCGGATGAAATGGCGCGCCAGCTTCGAATCCCTGTCACGGCGGGGTTGCTCGTGACCTCGGTGGATCGGGGGGGGCCGGCCGAGAGGGCCGGTCTTTCCCGGGGTGTGCTCGTAACCGCCGTCGAGGGTCAGCCGGGGCCGGATTTGATTTCGGTGGGGCGCCTGCTCAACCGACGGAAGCCGGGTGACAGCGTGACCATGGACGTGATTGTGGCCCGTCGTCGCGGGATCCTGATGCAGATCCAGGAGGGCCGGGTCGAGTTGAAGCTCCGGTGACCCTGCCCTGGAAACGGCGGTTCCGACCACGGAAGTCGCGGAACGCACGGCAACGGAGGGAAAACAAAAACGCCGACGGCGCTGCGAAGGCCGTCGGCGTGGTGGTTGAAAAGACCTGAAGCGAAGTCGTTGCTCGGTCGGGATTCGTCAGACCGCCGGCTTTGCCGGAGGCGCGGACTTCGCGTTGGGATCCGGATCAGGGCTTGATCAGGCGATAGAACGTCTTTTCGGCCGTGATCGGCGCGTAGAATTTGTACGTGCCTTCGACGGCGAACGGAGTGCCGGTGACGAACGTCCAGCTCGCCGGGTTTTCCGGCGTGACGGTGGACTGAAGCTGGTAGCCGGCGGGAAGCGACGGCCAGGCGACTTCAACCACGGTTTGGATGGTCAGGGTCGGGGCCCCGGGATCCACACCCGGCACGGGGCGGAAATCGAGGTTCTCGGGAGCGACGATCCCCTTCGTGAAGCTCACCCGGTCGAGCTTGCCGACGTACGGGAGGCCGCCCGTGGGCTCGCTCCCGATGTAGAATTCGGTCGCGGTGCGCACGTCGATCAGGACGCCGCTGGTGTACGGAACGGTGTTCCCGAGAATGCCGTCGACATAGAAGCGGAATTCCTTGTCCATTTCATGGACGACCGCGATGTGATGCCATCCGCCGTCGTCCGGGATCGCGGCCGTGGAGGGTTGATCAAGGATGCCGAGGGTCGTGACGAACACATTGCGTGAGGCGACCGAGAAGGAAACCGCTCCGCCGGGTCCGTTGCTGAAGAAGATGACCGAACGTCCGCTCGGTTGGGCCCCGAACTTGACCCACGCCTGGATGGTGAAATCGCCGTTCTCGAGACGGATCGCGGTCTCCGGATCCTGGACGACGACGCGCATGCCGGCGGTCGTGAAGTTCAGGCTGCTGTCGGTGGGACTGCCACTCGGGGAGTCGGAGTCCCATTTCGGGGCGATCTGTTGGCTGAGGAAATCGGCGCCGCTGACGGTCGGCCGGGCTGTGGGCGCGCCGTTTTGGTAGGGCTGCGCGGCTTCGTTGAAGCCATAGGACACCAGCGTGTTGGCGAGGGCGGCCTTTGGCGTGGCGGCGACGCTGTCGAGATCGGCCTCGGCCAGGAGTCCGCTGTGAATTCGAAGCCGGTCGATGCTCCCGGTGATCGGGGCTCCCAAGCGTTCCGCGCCGAGGTTGAGGAAGTTATTCACGAACGGATTCGACGCGCGGGTCTCGTCGACGTAGGAGGCGACACCATCGAAGTAGAAGGTCACTCCCACACCGGGTTCCCAGGCCGCCGCGACGTGGTGCCATTCGTCCGAGGGGAGGATGAAACCGCTCGAGATGTCGACCACGCCAAACAGGGTGAAGATCAGTTCGCTGTTGTTGAGGCCGAGCTTGTAGGCGCCGCCGTAGCCGATGATTCCCTCGTACTGGGCGGCCGAGGCGCTGTCGCGCTTGACCCATCCCTCGAGCGTGATCGGGGAGGTGGCGATCGCGAGGATCGGGGATGGGGAGTCGTCCACGACGAGGAAGGCGCCGTTCGCGAGTTGGACGGCGCGGTCGCCGGCCTGGCCGGACGGCGTGTCGGTTGTGGAGATCGGAGTCGCGTCCGGATTGGCGGGAACGCCCAGGGTTCCCGTCAGGTTGTTGGTCGGGCTCTGGGTCACGGTTCCGGAGCCCTCGTCGAACTTGAATTCCGCCAGCGTCTCCTGGCCGGACGCCGGGAGGGCGTGGACCAATCCGGCGAGGAGCGAGGCGGCCATCAGGGGGAGTCCGAGTTTCTGTCGGTTTCGATTGCAGTGCATCATGTGCATTCCAGTTTCGATTGAATCCACGAGGCCAGCGCCGGGAGGCGAGGCTGAATCCGAAAAAGCCGCCCGTCCCCGTGGAAAAGGATGGATTCGGGACGAAGCGCGGGCGGTCGATAGGGGGTCGTGATGATGGGATGATCGCGGCTTCCCTGTTCGCCCGCGGCGGAAACTACCGTCCGACGTTGGACGGCGACAACCGTGGTGGGACGGAAATGGTCGATTTCCGCCGTGAACTCAAACAATGCGCAAGGTTGGCCCACGGTTTTTGGACGGGAGTGATACGGTCCAACGCTTCGATCTCGGATGGGAACGCGAGGGTCCATTTCGATTCCGATACCGACCTCCATCCCGATCCCGATCTGGATCCCGACCGCGCGGGACCCCACCCATGATGGAGATCCGCCCCGCGGGGAGGCGGGCGGCTTGGATTGCGGGTGGAGATTCGGGGTCGGCTTGGGCAAGCTCGGCGGGTGTCGATCCATCCGAGTGCTGTGGTGCATCGTGGCGCCCGTTTGCATCCCACCGTCGTGGTCGGACCGCTGGCGGTGATCGATGAGCACGTCGATCTCGGGGAAGGTTGCGAGGTGGGCCCGCTGGTCCACGTGACCGGGCACGCGACGATCGGAGCACGCAACGTCTTCCACACGGGGTGCGTGATTGGTGGCGCGCCGCAGGATTTGAAGTTCAAGGGCGGGGTGTCGCGGTTGAGGATCGGCGACGACAACGTCTTTCGTGAGCACGCGACGGTGCATCGGGCGAATTCGGAGGCCGAGGACACGGTGATTGGATCGGGCGGCCTCTTCATGGCGGGCGCCCACATCGGCCACAACAGCCGGATCGGGGATCGCGTCATCATCGCCAACGGCGCCTTGCTCGGAGGGCATGTGGTGGTGGAGGACAAGGCGTTCCTCTCCGGCAACTGTCTCGTCCATCAGTTCGTCCGTGTCGGGACGCTGGCGCTGATGCAGGGTGGATCGGGGATCAGCAAGGACCTGCCGCCCTTCTGCATTTCGAGGGGGGACAACAGCGTTTCGGGACTCAACGTGATCGGCCTGCGAAGGGCCGGGGTTCCGCCGGAAGCGAGGCTCGAACTGAGGCGGATCTTCCACGCGATGTTCCATTCCCGGGCGGGTTGGGCGGCCGCCGTGGAGGGTGCGGAACGCGAAGTTCGGAGCGAGTGGGGAAAGGCCTTCGTCGACTTTGTCCGCGCGAGCCGGCGGGGAGTGCTGACGCTCCGATCGAAGCGCGGAGGGGAAGAAGCCGAGGGCGAGGGCGAGGGCGAGGGCGATGTCTGAAAAGGAAAAACCCCCTCCGACCAGGGTCGGAAGGGGTTGAAAGACGGTGAGAGGGTTCTGGAACGGGGACCGGATCGCACGGAGGCGATCCGGAGGCGTCAGAACTTGTAGACGACGTTCGCGCCCAGGATGAACGCGTTGTTGTCCGGGTCGTCGGAGCCGCCGAAGGCGCGGGTGTTCGCCATGTCGTTGTCCCAGCGGAATTCGATCCGGGTCAGGACGTTGGCCCAGAGGCTGATGTCGAGGGTCGTGGTCAGCCCGAGCAGATCCTCGCTCACAATCGCTCCTCCGACGGTCCCCGGCGCGGGTTGGGTGCCCCAGGTTCCGGCGGTGCCCTTGGCCCATTCGCCGCGGAAGTTGAGCTTCAGCTGTTCGCTGATCTGGAAGGACAGGTACCCCGCGAGGGTCTGCGCCCACTGGTCGGCGGTGTTGCCGGTCGTGGCGTTGAAGGACTCGCTGGTGCGGTAGTCGTAGGCCACGCCCACCGAGAGGTTCTCGAGCGGCGTGGGGACGGTGACACCCGCGTAGTAGCTGTTGCGACGGCCACCTTCGGTGACGTCGGTGACTCCGTCGCCGTCGGCGTCGCCGGACGCGTAGATCTGCTCGGTCCCGAGACCGGAAACGATTCCGCCGTAGATCGAGGTGCCGGCGAGGAATCCGGAGTCGTCAGGGACGGTGATCGCCACGGAACCCATGAACGTCTGGATCCCGAGTTCCTCGGGCTGGCCCTGGTAGTACGGGTTCGCGTTGATGCGGGTGTCCCAGGCGTTCGCGATGCCCGCGTTGACGGACAGCCAATCCGTGACGGCATACGACAGCAGCATGCCGGTGTGCTGGAACGGCTCGATGTAGTACGCGTAGGAGCGGCTGAAGTTCGGGTTGCTCGGCGATTCCATCACCTCGTAGCCGATGATGGTGTCGAACACGCCGACCTTGACCGTGAGATCGTTTCCGACGGGAGTCTGCAGGTTGACGTAGGCCTGCTTGATCGTGAAATCGGCGTTCGCGCCCGCGCCCAGAATGGACGAGGTCCCGAAGACGTTCGCGTCCGGTCCGAACAGGAGATCGACCTTGTACCCGGCCGACCAGTCGGCTTCGTCGAGAGGCTTCTCGAGGGTCAGTTTGACCACGTCGAGATTGATCTTGTCCATGTTGCTGCCGACGTCGAACACGCGGCCGGGCAGGCGCGCGGTTCCGTCGTAGCCACCGACGTCGAAGAAGGCCGAGGTGCTGACGTAGCCACTGATCGTGGTCGAGGTGAGCGCCGTTTCGACGGGGTTCATTCTGCCTTCCTCGGCGTAAGCCGCCGAGCCGGCACTGACGATGCCAGCCGCAATCAGGGCCGACGTACGCAAGTTAGTCTTCATGCCAATCAGGTTCCTCCAGGTGTGCATTTATTGGGTTTTTTCGCCGTGGACTGCGTCCGGTTCCGGGGCGAAGTGCCGGAAAACCGCACCGGACGGTGCATTTGTCGGGCGGAAGGTTACGGAACCGCGACTCGTCCTACAATACCAAATTTTTGGGACCCAGGATCCTCCCACCCCAATCCATGGTGGCTGAAAGCGTCCCTGCTCCAACTGCAAGGATAAAGCCCGATCCCGACCCGGTTTTAGGCCCCTTGGAGACCGCTTTGGAGCGATTCACGGTAGGAGACCCGCCCACTCCGGTGAAGAGGGGTTCCCGTTCCGAATCGAACACAGGACCGTTCCGGGATCGCTCGCCACCGCACTGGCCACCGAAACGGGGTGCTGCTAGAACTCCCGCGATGATTCCCCGACGAACCCAGGCGACCCGTTTCGCCATGATATTTCTGCTTGGGGCGGTGGCGTCCACGGGGCTTGGCCTTGGTCCTGTTCCGTCCGCGGCTGCGGAGGATGGGGCCGATCCGGCGCGGGCGTCGGCGAAGAGTCACTGGGCCTTCACGGCTCCCCTTCGCCCCGAGGTGCCCGCCGGTGCCGGTTCGGAACCCGGGAGCGGAGCGATCGACGCTTTCGTCCGCGCGCGCCTGAAGTCGGAGGGGCTGGTTCCGTCGCCCGAGGCGGATCGGGTCACGCTTCTTCGAAGGCTCCATTTCGACCTGGTGGGTCTTCCGCCGTCGGTGGACGAGGTGGACGCCTTCCTGGCGGACGACGCGCCGGGCGCGTACGAGCGGGTGGTCGAGCGGCTTCTTGCTTCGCCGCATTACGGCGAGCGCTGGGGGCGGCACTGGCTCGATGCGGCGCGGTACGCGGACAGCGATGGATTCGAGAAGGACAAGCCGAGGTTCATCTGGATGTACCGCGACTGGGTGGTGTCGGCGCTGAACCGGGATCTGCCCTACGACCGGTTCATCGTGGAACAGGTCGCCGGCGATCTCCTGCCCGATGCGGGCCAGGACGAGCGGGTGGCGACGGGATTCCTTCGGAACGCGATGCTGAACGAGGAAGGCGGTGTGGATCCCGAGCAATTCCGGATGGAGGCGATGTTCGACCGGATGGACGCCCTTGGGAAAAGCGTTCTCGGCCTGACCATTCAATGCGCGCAGTGTCATGACCATAAGTTCGATCCGCTCTCGCAGGCGGAGTACTATCGGCTGTTCGCCTATCTGAACAACGATCACGAGGGTTCGATGGTGGCGTACACCCCGGCGCAGCGGATGACGGTTGCGAATCTGAGGCGGGAGATCGGCGATCTCGAAGCGGGCTTGAAGCACCGGGCGACGGATTGGGAGGCGCGGATGGCCGCCTGGGAGGAATCGGTGGCATCGAACCGAACGGAGTGGCAGGTCGTGGAGCACGTCAACGTGGGCGACAACGGGGAGCGCTTCTACTACTATCCGGACGGGTCGGTGCGCGCGGCCAGCTATGCTCCGACCCAATGGACGGCCCGGTTCGAGGGAACCAACCGGCTTGCCGTGATCGGGGCGTTCCGATTCGAACAACTCACCGACCCCAATCTCCCGTGCCATGGGCCGGGGCGATCGATCCGCGGCATGGCGGCGCTCAGCGAGTTCAAGGTGACCGCGCAGGACCTTTCGAACCCCACCAACCGGGTGGAGGTGAAGTTCGTGAAGGCCACGGCGGATTTCGAGAATCCGGAGAAACCCCTCGAACCCGAGTTTCAATCCGAGAACAGGAAGGCTGGCGGCGGCGACAAGCGGACCTACGGGCCCGTGGCGCATGCGATTGACGGCAAGCCGGACACGGCCTGGGGCATCGACGCGGGACCCGGGCGGCGGAATGTCGCGCGGCAGGCCGTTTTCGTGCCCGACCGTCCGATTTCCTTCGCGGCCGGCGCGCGCCTCACGTTCGGCTTGCAGCAGAACCACGGGGGCGACAATTCGGACGACAACCAGAATCACAACCTCGGTCGGTGGCGGATCAGCGTGACATCCGACACCAACGCGGTGGCCGATCCCATCCCGCTGGCGGTTCGCACGATTCTTGAGATCCCGAGGGAGCGCCGTTCCCAAGCCCAGGTGGACGCGGTGTTTTCGTACTGGCGGACGACGGTGCCGGAGTTCGGGGAAGTGAATGGCCGAATCGAGGATTTGTGGCGGCAATGGCCCGAGGGCAGCCCGACGCTGACCCTGGTGCGGCGCGACGGCCGGGCGCCGGGTGCCGAGAATCGACCGACCCACATGCTTCGGCGCGGCGATTGGTTGAAGCCCCTTGAGGAAGTCGAGGCGGGAGTGCCGGCAATCCTTCATCCGATGGCTCCCGAATTCGAAGCCGACAGTCCGCGACTGGCGTTTGCCCGATGGCTCGTGGACCGGCGTTCCCCCACCACGGCGCGAGCCCTGGTGAACCGGGTTTGGCAGCAGTACTTCGGAACCGGATTGGTCGAGACCCCGGAGGACCTGGGGACCCAGGCGCCCAAGCCGTCGCACCCCGACCTTCTGGACTGGTTGGCCGTGGAAGTGATGGAGCCCACCGTGAAAACCGGGGACGGACCCGAAGTCCCGTGGTCCATGAAACGGCTTCACCGGCTCATCGTGGGGAGCGCCACGTACCGGCAGTCTTCGAAGCTGATCCCCGAACTCCTGGCGAAGGATCCCTACAACCGATGGCTCGCTCGCGGACCGCGCCTGCGCGTCGAGGCGGAGGTGATCCGGGATACGGCCCTGGCGGTGAGCGGTCTGCTCAACCGGACCGTCGGCGGACCTCCAGTCAATCCCCCGGCGCCGGGTTTCCTGTTCCGGCCGCCGTCCAGCTACGGTCCCAAGGTCTGGAACGAGGACACCGGCCCGGACCGCTACCGGAGGGGGCTCTACACGTTCCGGTTCCGGTCCGTGCCGTACCCGGTGCTCCAGGCGTTCGACGCGCCGAACGGCGACTTTTCCTGCGTCCGCCGGACCCGCTCCAACACGCCGATGCAGGCGCTCACCTCGTTGAACGAGGTGCTTTTCATGGAATCCGCCCAGGCGCTCGCCCGCCGCGTGCTCGAAGCGCCGGCCGTTTCCGACGCGGAACGGGTCGACATCGCCTTCCGCCGGGTCCTGAGCCGGCACCCGACCGGGTTGGAAAGGCAGGAGTTGCTCGGCTTGCTGGAGCGTCAGCGTCGGCGCATCGCCGACGGCTGGGTCAATCCGCATGAACTGGCGACCGGCCAGACCGGCGTGCCGGTGGATCTTCCGGACGGTGTCACGCCGACCCAGCTGGCGGCCTACACCGTTCTGGGCCGCGTTCTGTTGAACCTGGATGAAACGATCGTGAGGGAATAAGGGAGCCGCCACGCCATGAACTGTCAGACCCACCTCCACCGGGGCCAGGATCCCCAAACCGTGACGCGGCGGTGGTTCTTCCATCAGTGCGGCGTCGGGCTCGGCGCCATCGCGTTGGGCCAATTGCTGAAGGAGAACGGCTATGCCGCGTCGGCGTCGACTTCGGCGTCGGGATCCGGGCTCCTGGTGCCGGGCCGTCCCCATCACGCGCCTCGCGCCAAACGGGTGATCTACCTGTTCATGGCGGGGGCTCCCAGCCACCTCGAGATGTTCGACAACAAGCCGGCCCTCGCGAAGTACGACGGGACCCTGCCGCCGGCCCAGTTGCTCGAAGGCTATCGCGCCGCGTTCATCAATCCCCAAAGCAAGCTGCTCGGACCGAAGTTCAAGTTCGCCCGGCACGGACAATGCGGCGCGGAGGTTTCCGAACTGCTGCCGCATCTCGCGGGAGTCGTCGACGACATCGCCATCGTCCGGGGCATGGCGACCGACGCGTTCAATCACGCCCCCGGCCAGATCCAGATGTGCACAGGGTCGCAGATCTTCGGCCGACCGAGCTTCGGCGCCTGGACGTTGTATGGGCTGGGTTCGGAGTCGAAGGACCTTCCCGGCTACGTGGTTTTCAGCACCGGATCCAAGGGTCCCAGCGGTGGAAACTCGAACTGGGGATCGGGATTCCTCCCAACGACCTATTCCGGCGTTCAGTTCCGCGCGGGGGGTGATCCGGTCCTGTACCTCGCCAATCCGCCCGGGGTCGACGGTCCGATGCAGCGGGACACGATCGAGACCGTGAACACGCTCAACCGCCTGCGGTTGGACACCGTCGGCGATCCGGAGATCGCGACGCGGATCGGTTCGTTCGAGATGGCGTACCGCATGCAGACCAGCGCGCCCGACGCGATGGATCTGACGAAGGAAACCCCGCAAACGCTGGCGATGTACGGAGCCGAGCCGGGAAAGACCTCGTTCGCCAACTGCTGCCTCCTTTCCCGGCGCCTGATCGAACGCGGCGTTCGCTTCGTTCAGATCTTCCACGAGGCGTGGGACCAGCACGGGAACCTGGTGAACGACCTGAAGAAGAACTGCGCGAACACCGACCAGGCCTGCGCGGCGCTGATCCGCGACCTGAAACAACGCGGGTTGCTCGAGGACACGCTGGTGATCTGGGGCGGGGAATTCGGCCGGACACCGATGGTCCAGGGAGGAAACGACGGGCGGGACCACCATCCCAACGCGTTCACGATGTGGATGGCGGGGGGCGGGGTGAAACCCGGGCTCACGCTCGGCGAGACGGACGAGCTGGGATTCAACGTCGCGCGCGACAAGGTCCATGTGCACGACCTGCACGCGACCCTCCTCCATCTCCTCGGATTCGATCACGAGAAGCTCACCTACCGGTTTCAGGGGCGCGATTTCCGTCTGACCGACGTCTTCGGCGACGTCGTCCACAAGCTGCTCGCATGAGGAGCGGGATGGGGACGGCGGCGAACCGGCCGGCACCCGTCTGGTTCGTCACCGGAACCGACACCGGCGTGGGCAAGACCGTCCTCGCCGCGCTGCTGGTGCGCCGACTGCGGGACCGCGGAATCGAGGCGCGGGCGGTCAAGCCATTGGCGTCCGGGGGGCGCGACGATGCGCGAGCTCTTTGGGAGGCCCAGGGAAGGGAGGGGACCCTCGACGAGGTGAATCCCTGGCATTTCAGGTCGGCGCTCACGCCTCTGGTCGCGGCGCGTCGCGAAGGGCGCCAGGTCGCGTTGCGGGACGTGGTTGGATTCGTGGAGCGGAAGAGGGCGGGGTGCGAAGTCCTCGTGGTCGAGGGAGCGGGCGGTTTGTTGAGCCCGCTGGGGCACGGGTTCGATTCGCGGACGCTGATCCGTGAATTGGATGCGCGGCCTCTCGTCGTCGCGGCGAACCGACTGGGGTGCCTGAGTCAGGCGCTGATGGTGATGGAGGGGTTGGGTGAAGCCGGGGAAAAGGCGCCGCTGATCCTGATGAACCCCCGGCGACCGGGACTGGCGGCGCGCACGAACGTCGATGTGTTGCGCGAGCGGTTCGGGACCGGGCGCGTCGTTGTGATTCCCTGGCTGTCCGGCGGATGGCGTGCGGCCTGGAAGGGTGCGTGGGTCGCGGCGCTGGACGCCTGGTCCGGGTCCGGTCGGGCCTGACCGGCGCGGGGTTCGTTGGATCGAAGGGATTTCGCCTTTTCCCTGGATAGCCTCGCCGCATCATGGGCGGGTGCTGACACCCATTCGGTCGGTTCATTTCACGGGCGTGGGAGGGACGGCGATGGCGGCGGTGGCCGTCGCGCTCAAGGAACGGGGCTACACCGTCACGGGTTCCGACACGAACGTGTACCCGCCGATGTCGACCTTCCTTGCCGATCGCGGGATCGAGGTGATGAACGGGTACACGGAATCGAACCTGGCGGGAAAGCCCGACCTCGTGGTGATCGGCAACGCCATTTCACGGGGAAACCCCGAGGCCGAGGAAGTGCTCGAAAGGAAGCTTCGATACTGTTCGCTGCCCGAACTCCTGAAGGACGTCTTCCTGCCTGGCAAACGGTGTCTCGTCGTGACGGGCACCCACGGAAAGACGACGACGACGTCCCTGTTGACCTGGGTCTTCGAGCACAACGGCGCCCAACCGGGCTACCTGATCGGCGGCATTCCCGAAAACCTGGGACAAGGCGCCCGCTTCACCGACAGCGAATGGTTCATTCTCGAGGGCGACGAGTACGACACGGCCTTCTTCGACAAACGGAGCAAGTTCGTTCACTACCGTCCCGAGGTGGCGGTCGTGAACAACCTCGAGATGGATCACGCCGATATCTTCGACGGGGTGTCGGCGATCCAGAAATCCTTCAGCCAGTTCATCCGCCTGATCCCCCGGAACGGGTTGCTCCTGGCGAACGGCGATGATCCGAACCTTGTGCCGCTTCTGGCCGAGGCGAAGCACTATCCCGCCAAACGGTTCGGTCTGGGTGAGTCGAACGATTTCCGGGCCACGGCGGTTCAGCTCGAGGGCGATGGCTCCAGGTTCCGGCTCGGTTCGAGCGAATTTGTTCTCCCGATGGCCGGTGAGTTCAACGTCCGGAACGCCCTGGCGGTCGCGGTCTGCGCGCGCCACTGCGGATTCTCCGATGCCCGGATCCAATCGGCGTTCGACACGTTTCGCAGTGTGAAGCGCCGCATGGAACTCCGGGGCGAACCTCGCGGGATCGCGGTGGTGGACGACTTCGGGCACCATCCGACCGCGATCCGCGAGACCATGCGGGCGTTGCGGGTGCGATTTCGAGGGCGGCGGCTCTGGGCGGTGTTCGAACCCCGGTCGAACACCACCCGGCGCAATATCTTCCAGGACGAACTCGTCGATGCCCTGGAATGCGCGGACGAAGTCGTCGTCGCCGAGGTGGCGCGACTGGAGCAGTTGCCCGTGTCGCAGCGGCTGAACCCGGAGAAGCTGATCGCGGACCTTCGCCTGCGGGGGAGGGACGCCGCCTACCTGCCGACCGTGGATTCGATCGTCGACCACGTGGTGGAACGGGCGCGGGTGGGCGATGTGATCTGCGTGTTCAGCAACGGGGGCTTTGGCGGAATTCATGGCAAGCTGCTGGGGCGGTTGGAAGGAGTGGTTCCTGGGGGGCTTCCGGAACGGATGACGGGCCCGGCTTGACCCGGCGGCGGTGGCCCACCATTTTCCGGGCCGTGCTACGCAAAATCAGCGGGATGGCTGCGGCCACCCTCCTTGCGGCCGGCGGTTTGCCCGCGCGGGCCGGGGCCCCCGAGAAGGCCGTCATTCAGATCTTCACCTTCAGCCAGGAGCCCTCCTGGGGCGCGCCGTGGCGTTGGGATTCCGTACGGCGCTCGGGAGGATCGGGATTCGTGGTGAACACCCCACGGGGAAAGCGGATCATGACCAACGCCCATGTCGTCTCCTGGGCCCGCCAGGTCCTGGTCCGGCGCTACCAGGATTCCCGCCCGTTCCAGGCCGTGCCCGAGTTCACCGGTCATGACTGTGATCTTTCCCTGCTCCGGGTGGAGGACGAGGAGTTTTTCGAAGGGATCGACCCGCTCGAGTTCGGCGAATTGCCCGAGGTCCGGTCGACGGTCGTCACCTACGGGTATCCAATGGGGGGCGAGCAGATCTCCTACACGCGCGGCGTGGTGTCCCGCATCGAGCTCCAGAACTACGTGCAGCCGGGCAATCGGTCGCTGTTGGCGGTCCAGACCGACGCCGCGATCAATCCGGGCAACAGCGGCGGACCGGTCATCCAGGACGACCAGGTCGTGGGGGTCTCGTTCCAAGGCACTCCCGGACTCGAGAACGCCGGGTTCTTCATTCCGCCGGAGGTCATCCGTCATTTTCTGAAGGACATCGACGATGGGAACTACGACGGATTCCCGCTCGCGGGCGTTCGTCTCATCCCGATCCAGAACCCCGCGTACCGCAAACACCTCGGGATCGCGGTCGATAGCGGCGACGGCGCGCGGATTGACGCCATCGCGGCGATTCCCTCGACCCTGGAGGTCCTGAAACCGGACGACGTACTCCTGGAAGCGGGGGGCTTCCCGGTCGCCAGCGACGGCACGATTCTCTACCGGGAAAACCGGGTGGCCGCCGCCCTCGCGTTTCAGCAGGCCCAGCACGGTGAGACCGTGCCGCTCCGAATTCTCCGGGACGGAAAGGAGATGAAGGTGGACCTGCCCGTGTATGTGTACACGGCCGACCGGGCCGCCGGGAATCAGCACGATCGGCCGCCGAAGTACTTCGTGCATGGCGGCCTGGTGTTCACCCCTCTCAGTCAGGACTACCTCCGGAGTTTCGGCCGCGACTGGGGCGACTCGGCCTCGGGCGAACTGGTTTACGAACTCTTTTACATTCGGCACGAGAAGCCGGACGAGGCGCGGCCCGAGCCGGTGGTTCTGGCGACGATCCTTCCCAGTCCGGTGAACGCCAACCTGAACGTCCGGGGCAGGGCGCTCGTGGACACGATCAACGGAATCCGGATCGAGAAAATGGAGGACGTCATCCGCGCCTTCGAGTCGAAGACGGAAGGACAGCACTTGATTGAATTCGCGGGCAAGCAGGGATTCGAGTGCCTCGATCAGGCGGAAGCCCGCGCGGCCAACGCGATGATTCTCAAAACCTACGGACTGACCAACGACCGCCGCCTATGAACCGACTCTTTTCCCCGCCGACCGTCGCGTGCCTTCTCGCCCTGGTCGCCGGTTCCGGCTCGTTCTCCGGGTTCGCCGCGGAGCGCAACGGCCGGAATCCGATGGAGGCCTCGCTGGTCACACTCGAGATCACCGCGAAGAACTACGACTACTTCCAGCCCTGGTCCAAGCCGACCCGGTCGGTCCGCAAACACGCCCTCGTGGTCGGCGACCGCGAACTGGTCACGACCGCGCAGAATCTCGCGGATCGCACCCTGGTCCGCGTGCAGAAAGGCGGACGCGGCCGCTGGCTCAACGCCGACGTGAAGTGGTTGGACTACCACGCCAACGTGGCGGTCCTCACCGTGGCCGACGAGGGGTTCTGGGACGGGTTGCGGCCAGTGGAACTCGCGGACCGTGTTCCCCGCCGTGACGAATACGAGATCATCCGGTGGCGCGACGGCAATCTCGAGGTGCGCAAGGCCGAGTTCAGCAAGTTCACCGTGGGCGACGGTTCCCTCAGTTTCGCGCCCAGGATCAATCTCGAGATCAATTCGGAGATCAACGGTCTGGGCTGGGCCGAGCCGGTGCTGGCCGACGGGCGCGTGGTCGGGATCGCCGTTTCGAAGGGCGGCAATGTCTGCACCGTCGCCCCGGCCCCGTTCATCCGTCGGATCGTGGAGGCCCAGAAGGCTGGGAAGTTTCCCGGTCTTGGCTACTTCGACTTCGTCTGGCAGCAGGGGGAGAACCCCGCGAGCCTCGAACACCTGAAGGTCCCCGGCGAACCCCGTGGCGCCGTCGTCATCATCGTTCCCAAATCCCCGCCTCCCGGATACGTCCTCCGCAAGCACGATGTGATCGTCGAAGTCGACGGCTTTCCGGTCGACATGGAGGGTGACTACGACGACCCCGACTACGGCCATGTCATGATGGAAGGCATCGCGACGCGGCGTCATTTCGCGGGCGAGAAGATTCCCATGAAGGTCGCGCGGGAAGGCAAGATCCTGGACCTCGAATACACGCTTCCGAAGGCCGAGTACTCGGTCGATCTGCTGCCCATGTTCACCTTCGATTCGGAACCCGAATACCTCGTGGCCGGCGGCCTGGTGTTCCAGCCGCTGACCCAGCCGTACCTGCGCGGTTGGGGTGACGATTGGCGTCGGCGGGCTCCGTTCCGCCTCGTCTACAACATGTCGAATTCCCCATCCACGGAGACTCCGGCCCTCGTCGTCCTGAGCCAGGTGCTCCCGGACCCCATCAACGTGGGATATCAGGAATACCGCAATCTCGTCGTGGACAAGATCAACGGCGAAACCGTCCGCCGGCTCGCCGACGTGAAAAAGGCCCTGGCCTCACCGCAGGCCGGACTCCATCGAATCGACTTTTTCAAGGGCGACGGCCTGCAACGGATGCTCCTCGATGCCGGATCCATGGACGTCTCCACGGCGCGGGTGCTCGGCCGCTACGGAATTCCGGAAGCCGAGGTCATCGCCGAGTCCCGCTAGAGAATTCCCGCATTGATCGATCATGAAATTCGCAGCCATGAACCTGGAAACGGTGGATTCAACCACGGAAGTCACGGACCACACGGAAGGGAGGCGATTTGGAGAGGCGTCGGGTATCCGCTGGAGAAGGCTGCCCACGATTCCTTCCCAGTCGGAATCCGTCGCGGCTGCCGTGGTTCTTGGAACGAAGCGAATCCTTCGCCTTGCGGTCCTCCTCACGTTGGGCGCGGTTCTTCCTCCGTCGGCCGGTGCCGCCGCGCCCACCACAACCACCACCACCACCCAGCGACCCCCGACGTCGGCGGCCCCCCTGACAGCCCTCGACCGCTACGTTCACGCTCCGGATTCGGCGTTCTCGTGGAAGGTGGCCGGGTCCGTCGACGGCGATGGAGGCACGGCGTTCTTCGTCGATCTGACGTCGCAGGAGTGGCTCACGACGAACGAGGTCAACCGCACCACGTGGCGCCATTGGCTCGTCGTCGCGCGACCCACCGACCTCCGGCATTCCACGGCCCTCCTGTTCATCGGCGGCGGCAGCAACAAGGACAATCGCCCGCCCAAGGTGAACAACGACCTCGTTCGCATCGCGCGCGAAACAAAGTCCGTCGTCGCTGAACTGAAAATGGTTCCCAACCAGCCGCTGATCTTTGGCGGCGATGGCGAGGAACGGACCGAGGACAACCTGATCGGGTACACCTGGGACAAGTTCCTCAAGACCGGCGATGAGAAGTGGCCGGCGCGACTGCCGATGACGAAATCGGCGGTTCGCGCGATGGACGCCCTGACGGCCTTTCTCGCCAGCGAACAGGGAGGCGGGGCGAAGGTCGACAGCTTCGTCGTCGCCGGCGGGTCGAAGCGCGGCTGGACCACATGGACCACCGCGGCCGTCGACCGGCGCGTGGTCTCGATCTGCCCGATCGTCATCGATGTCCTCAACATGTCCGACTCGATGCACCACCACTATCAGGCCTATGGGTTCTGGGCCCCGTCCGTCGGTGACTACGTCCGCCATGGCATCATGGATTGGATGAAGACACCGGAGATGAAGGCGCTCGAGGCGATCGAGGATCCGTTCTCGTACCGGGATCGCCTTACGATACCGAAGCTCATGTTGAACGCGTGTGGCGACCAGTTCTTCCTCCCGGATTCGTCCCAGTTCTATTTCGACGAATTGAAGGGTCCGAAGTTCCTCCGGTACGTGCCGAACGCCGATCACTCCCTGAAAGGCAGCGATGCGTTCGCGACCCTTCTCGCCTGGCATCAACTGGCGCTGAAGGGGGAGGGCTATCCCCGGTTCTCCTGGAAACACGGCGCCGCCGGCGAGGTGAACGTCGCGGCCCGGGATTCCGCCGTCGAAGTCCGACTCTGGCAGGCCAACAACCCCGCCGCGCGCGATTTCCGAATCGAATCCCTGGGACCGGTCTGGAAGTCGGAGGTTCTGAGTGGGAAGGACGGTTCCTACCAGGCCCGCGTCGCGGCGCCCGAGAAGGGGTGGACCGCCTACATGGTGGAACTCACCTTCGACGTGGGCGCCGCCACTCCATTGAAGCTGACCACCGACGTTCGGGTGATCCCCGACACGCTTCCGTTCCCTCCACCGGTCGGCCGGGCACAGGCGAAGTGATCGTGTGTTCCTGTCGTGGCCACCCCCGCGGCCACTGGGGCAACCACGGAGCACACGGAGCACACGGAAGGGAAGGGAAGGGGATGGGTGTTGGGTCTTGCGCCTTCCGTTCCCGATGGCGCACATGGCTGGCGGGCGTTCATCGCGGGAGCGCCGACAACTTGGAAATGCTCCCTTCCCGATGCCGCAACCGGCGCGGCCCCTGCACAAGACGGAATCCGTGTGGTAGCGTGGCGCCGTTCATGATCCTGACGGCGAAGGTGTCCAGGCAACGAGGTTCTGTCGGATTCCTGTTCATTGGGATTCGGGTCTGCCTCGCCATGGTGGGGATGCCATTCCCCAGCGGAGGGGCCGAAAACCTCGCCCTGGCGAAGCCGGTCTCGTCCAGCGGTCCCAATTGGGGCTCTTTCAAACCGGGATCCCTCACCGACGGCGACCCCGCGACCTTCACGCATCCCGCGGCCAGTTCCGGGACCACGGGCTTCACCTACGAAGTGGATCTGGGAGCCACGCGCCAGCTCGAACGCATCGTTCTCCGAAACCGCCAGGACGGGTGTTGTCCGGAACGACTGACCCGCTTCCGGGTCGAGGTCTGGTCCGATTCCGGCGGGTCGACCGGAACGCGAATGTGGAGCGCGGCCCTCCGCGCCGACGGCTCCCATTCCGGCGTGGGCGGCGTCGACACGATCACCGCGTCGATGGATCCCGACGGGGTATTCGCCGGCCGGTTCGTCCGCGTCGTGAACGCCTCGGGCGCGGCCTACAACCCGCAGCTGGCCGAGATCGAGGTCTACGGCGGTTCGGCGCCCGTTATCCGATTGTTCGAGGCAACGGAGGACGTCCTCGAGCGCGGCGGAAGTTCGGTCCTGCATTGGACGGTCGATGGCGCCACCGGCGCCTGGCTGGAACCGGGCCTCGGTTCCGTCGATCCTTCGGGGGGCGAGCGGACGGTTGCTCCGTCGGAAACGACCACCTACACCCTCGTGGCCACGAACGCAGCCGGTACGGTCAGCGCATCGCTGACTGTGGGTGTGGACGTGGTGCTCCTGCCGCCCGTCCTGAGCGAATTCATGGCGGACAACCCCGGCGGCGCGTCGGGATTGGAGGATGAAGACGGGGATCCGTCCGACTGGATCGAGTTGTTCAACCCGAATCCGTATTCCATCCGCCTCGAAGGCCTTTTTCTCACCGACGATCCGAGCTACGGCCGCAAGTGGAGTCTTCCGGACATCCGTGTGGCGGCCGGCGGCCGATATGTGGTCTTCGCCTCCGGCAAGAATCGGACCAACCCATCCTCGGGGCCGGCGCACACGGATTTCCGGCTGGCGGCCGGGGGTGATTTTCTGGCCCTGCTCGACCGCGACGGGGTGGGCGTGCTGGACCGGTTTCCCGACGCGACCACGGGAAGGGTGGAATTCCCCCCGCAGCTCGCCGGCGTGAGTTATGGCCGTGATCCCGCGGGACGCGTCGGATTCATGCGACCGGCGACGCCCGGTTCGACGAATGGACCCGCTTGGGACGGAGTGGTCGCAAGCCCGGTGTTCAGCCACGAACGGGGACTCTACGACACGGGAATCGACGTGCTGATCCTGTCGGCGACGCCGGGAGCCGTGATCCGGTACACCACCAATCGCACCGACCCGGGGCCCACTCGGGGGACGGTGTACTCGGGGCCGATCCCCATTGCGGGAACTACGGTGCTCAAGGCGGCCGCCTTCCGGCCGGACTGGGCGCCCTCCGAAGTCGCGGTGCGGACATATGTGATTCCGTCGAACGTGATCGGTTCGTCGGTGATGCGCCGCGCCATCACGACTCACGCAACCTATGGACCGCAATTGCCGGCGGCGTTGAGGGATCTTCCGAGTGTCTCCCTGACGTCGACGTCGACGATCAACGACACGACCGAGGTGGGTGGGGTGATGGAATGGATCCCGGCGACGGGCGAGGGATCGGAATCCGACGGAAGCGCGGGCGCCGGTTCCGTCCAGGCTGGTTGCGGCATCCGGCAGTTTGGCGGCGCCTTCACGGATTTCGCGAAGAAGAGCTTCCGCTTGTATTTCCGGTCGGAGTACGGGGCGGGTCGGATCGACGCGCCCCTTTTCGCGGGGTTCGAGCGGGGTGTCGCCGCGGTGGATCGGTTCGATCAACTCGAGCTTCGGAGCGGATCCCATGACATGGCGATGCGTGGGTTCTATCTGGGGAACGCCTTCACGGACGACACGATGCTCGAGATGGGGCGTCTCAATCCGCACGGTCGATTCGTCCATCTCTACCTGAACGGGACCTACTGGGGGGTGTACCATCTTCGCGAACGCTGGGGAGCCGCCATGCACCGGAGGTATCTCGGCGGGGAATCCGAGGACTACGAGTCCATCAATGGCAATTGGAACGTCGGCGGGTGGGCCGAACCCGGGGTGCCCTACGACGGGGATGGTTCGACCTGGGCCCGCGTGAAAAGCCTGCGAGGCGACTACCCAGCCGTCCGGGAATGGCTCGATGTGCCCCAGTTCGTGGATTTCATGCTCATGTGGATGTTCGGTGGCGCGGAGGATGAGTACCGGTGCGTGGGTCCGAACGTCCCCGGGTCGGGCTTCCAGTTCTATCTGAACGACGCCGACGGATGGTTCTGCATTCCGGAATACTGCGCCGCGGGCAACCGGACCGGGAGGGGCGCGCCGGGACGTAGCGCGGGTGACGGACCCGGCAGCTTGTTTTCCATGCTGCACGCCTCCGGGAATCCCGATTATCGCGCGTTGCTCGCCGACCGGATCCAGGGGGCGCTGACCGGGGACGGAGCGCTCACGCCGGCCCGGAACCGTGAGCGCCTGCTGCGGAGAAGCGCCGAATTCGAGCGGCCCTTCCTCGCCGAATCCGCGCGCTGGGGCTACCTGACGCCCGCCGAGTGGGCGGCCAGGCGTGATTCGGCGCTCAACGCGTGGCTGCCCAGGAGAACGGCCGACGTGCTGGCCCAGTTCCGGTCGGCGGGTTTCCTCCCATCGATCACAGCTCCAGCGATCGTTCCGGCGGGAGGCGAAGTCCAGCCAGGGTCCGAGGTTGGTTTCTCGACGGATTCGCAGGGTGTCGTCCACTACACCGTCGATGGGACGGATCCCCGATTGCCGGGCGGAGCGGTGTCCCCGTCCGCTCGGACGTGGGTGCCCGCGGGCGGCGCCGGCGGCGGTGAATCCGGGAGTCTGATCCCGGAGGGGGCGACGTGGCGATGGTACACGGATGCCGAAGGACTCGGGTCGAGCGCGATCGGACCCGGCCATCCCGACTGGTCGACCAGGAACTGGAAACACCCGGAATTCGACGACGGCGCCTGGGCGTCGGGTCCGGCCCAGCTTGGATATGGCGAAGGCGACGAGGCCACGACGCTGCCGTTCGGATCCACGGCGTCGAAATGGACCTCGGCCTACTTTCGCCGATCCGTGGTTGTGCCCCGGATGGATGCCGTGACGTCGACCCGGCTCCGGTTGAAGTGCGACGATGGCGCCATCGTTTACCTGGACGGAGTGGAACTCGTCCGACAGTCCATGCCGGCCGGGGCCGTCGACGGATCGACGCGCGCCGAATCGTCGACGGACGATGGTCAGGGATTCACCATCCACGAAATTCCGCCATCGGCCCTCGCCGAGGGGCCGCACACGGTTGCCGTGGAATTGCACCAGGCATCGCCGACCACGAGCGATGCGAGTTTCGATCTGGAATGGATCCTGGTGATGTCAACGCCGCCCGGGCCGGCGGCGTTTCGCATTCAAGTCGGCACGCTTGTGAAAGCCCGGATGAAGTCGGGAAACCAATGGTCTGGCCTTGCGGAAGCTTTTCTGAAGGTGGGGGCGGACGACGACGTTGCGCCGGGCGACCTCGTGATCCGCGAATTGGCGCATCATCCGATCGGGACGAATGGCGTCGAGTTCATCGAGATCGAGAACGTCTCGAACCGCGCGGTCAATCTTCGTGGCGCGCGATTCGATCAGGGCATCCGATTCGCTTTCGCCGCGAATCGTGATGTCCCGCTGGCTCCGGGTGGGCGAATCGTCCTGGTGAATGATCTGTTCAGGTTCAGGCGGAAATACGGTTTGGCACCCGAGGTGGCGGGTGTGTTCGCGGGGCGTCTGGACGATCGCGGCGAGGTGATCCGCCTGCTCGATCGCGACGGAGGGACATTGTTCGCCTTCGAGTACCGGGACGCCTGGCCCTGGCCGTTGGCGGGTGAGACCGCGGGCCGGACGCTGGTTCTGGCGCGACCCGAACTGGGCATGACCGTCCCGGGCGCCTGGCGGGGGAGCGTTCTTCCGGACGGCACGCCGGGAAGGAGCGATTCAGACCCATTCTCAGGCGATCCCTCGTTGGATCTCGACGGCGACGGGCTGCCGGATCTCGTGGAACACGCGCTGGGATCCGATCCGGGCGACCCGCTCTCGGGGCGGGACGGAATGGAGATCGGGTTGGAAGCGGACGGATGGTTTGTCCTGAGGGTTCCGCGGAACGAGGCCGCGGACGACGTCGGTTTGACGGTCGAGACCTCCGCGAATCTCGCGACGTGGGCACCGGCCGTGCGGCGGAGGTCGGAGTACGACGGGAAAGGGAGGGTGCGCGAAACCTGGGGTGTTCCGGCGGCGGCGGAACCTGTCTTCCTGCGACTTGTGGTCGGTCGGCGGGAGTGAATGACCGACAACCCGTCGGTGGCGGGTCAGCCGCCGGCGAAGACGGGGCGGAAACCCGCTTCGGTGAGTATGCGCGCGACTTCGGCGCGCTTGTCGCCCTGGATCTCGATCCGGCCTTCCTTGACGGTTCCTCCGACGCCGCAGGCTTTCTGCATGGCCTTCGCGAGGCGTTCCTTCTCGGGAAGTCCGATTCCCACGAACCCCTTCACCACGGTGACGGTCTTGCCGCCGCGATGCGCGGTGGTGCGGAGGATGTCGACACGGCCCCGGCTCTTTTTCGGTTTGGCGGCTTCCGATCCCGCGGCGGGTTCCGCGGGTCCCGGGGGCAGGCCTTCGCTGGAGAGCGCGGCGAACGGATTGGGCACGAAGGACCCGGAAGATTTGGACTCGGGTTCGGCGTCGGCGTCTGTGGCGGTGGCGGTGGCGGCCATGCCGGAAGGTTGAAACGAAAAAGGGGTCGGGCGCGAGCCCGACCCCTTCGTTTTCAAACATCAACGCAACTTACCGGACGGCCCGGTAGAACTTCATGGCGTCGGTGGCTGGAACCGTGAGCGGACTCGTGCCCGCCACCGCGGACCAGGGACCCGAAACGGAATTGGCACCCTCTAGACCGCCGGTGAAGGTGATCGTGAGTCCGTTGGCGGCGCGGGCGACGCTCAACGTCGGCGCGTCGGGCGCCGGGGTCCAGGCGTAGTAGGCCGGGAGGCCGCCGGTGTCGTTGATGAGCGACCGGGTTCCGTCCGGGTTGACCATGAACCATTCGAGGTTCGCGCTGCCGGTCGTCTGGTAATACAGCAGGCGGAACGGATAGAGGCCGGCCCGCGAGACATAGAATTGGAACGGCGAGTTGGCGACCCCGCGTTCCGGACCGACCGGGGCGAGCGCGTTGAAGTATCCCATCGGGACGCCCGTCGGGCCGGAACCGACGCGGACCGAGTAGCCGTCGCTCCCGTTGGGGAAGCCGGTCCAGTCGGTGTTCACCGCCATGGTGTACATGCCGGGTGTCGCGAACTCCAGGACCGCGAGGATTTCCTCGACGAAGTTCTCGACCGGTCCGCCGGTTTCGGGAAGGCCAGGGATGCCGGGGAACGGGCTGACGACGAAGTCCGGATCGTTGAAATAGCCATTCGCGCCGCCGGTGGTGTCGAAGTTGATGTACGAGGTCCATGTGAAGTAGCCGTCGGCATCGACGCCGCCGGCGTCATCGAGGTACGCCACGTTGGGGCCGTGTTCGCCCGCGAGAATGGCCTCGTTGTACTCAAGGGTGCCTTCCTGGGCGCCGCCATCGATCTGGTAGGTCTTGATCCGGAAACCGGCCTTCGTCTTGTCGACGGAGCTGGCTGGAAGGACGGCCGATGCCGGCACGGTCGCGTACGCGGGCACGGCGAAGCTGGAGCTGCTCGTGTAAGTCGCGCCCGCGGTGTCCCTGATCGTCAGTCCGGTCGTCTGGGTGGATCCGGTGGGAAGGGGCGCGTTCGGCGCGGTGTAACTGATGGTCGTCGTGCCTCCGCTCTTCGTGACCGACGTCGGGGTGACCGGAGCGCCATTGAACGACAGCGCGATGGAATCCGGGTTCACGACGCTTCCGCCCGCGTCCGTCACTCCGATCGCGAATCCGAAAGGCGAGACGCTCGGTCGCGCGATGATCAATCCGCCCGATCCGGGGGCCGGCACGGGCGCCGAGTCCAGCTGGCCCTCGTTCAGGATCCCGCTGAAAATCTTCAGGCGATCCACCGAGCCCATGTACTGGAGCGCTCCGTTCCATTCGGCGCCGATGCTGAACAGCGTCTGCGTGCGGGAGAAATTCACGCCGCTGGTGTAGGGCACCGTGTCGCCGAGAACGCCATCGACATAAAAGCGGAGTTCAACTCCCGGAACGTGGACGACCGCGATGTGATGCCACGCGTCATCATCCGGAATGGCGGCCTGCGACGAGACATCGGCGATGCCCAGCGTCGTCACGAAGACGGTTCGGTCGACGTTGACCGAGAAGGAGACCGCTCCGCCCGGACCGTTGTTGTAGAAGAAGACCTGGCGGCCGGCCGGCTGTCCCAGGAACTTGACCCAGGCCTGGAGGGTGAAAGCCGGGTTGTCGGGGTTGAATCGGATCCGCGTGTCGGGGTCGTTGACGGTGAAGTATTGGCCGGCTTCGAAGTGAACGGCGGTGTCTCCCGCCTGTCCCGACGGGGCACCGGTTTCGAAGGTCGGCGGATTGTCCGGAGTGGCCGGGGTTCCCGTCAGGCTGTTGATCGCGTCGGTCACGGTGGTTCCGGTGCCTTCGTCGAAGCTGAAATCGACCAGTGGGAAGGGAGGAGCCGCGACGAAGTCCAAATCCTCCGGGGCGACGATCCCACTCGAGATCTTGAGGCGATCCACCGAGCCGAGGTACTGGAGCGCGCCGTTCCATTCGGCGCCGATGCTGAAGAGGGTCTGCGTGCGGGAAAAATTCACCCCGCTGGTGTACGGCACCGAGTCGCCGAGGACGCCGTCGACGTAGAACCGCAGTTCAACGCCCGGATCATGGACGACCGCGATGTGATGCCACGCGTCGTCATCGGGAATGGCCGCCTGCGACGAGACATCGGCGATGCCCAGCGTCGTCACGAAGACGGTTCGGTCCACGTTGACCGAGAAGGAGACCGCTCCGCCCGGACCGTTGTTGTAGAAGAAAACCTGGCGGCCGGCCGGCTGTCCCAGGAACTTGACCCAGGCCTGGAGGGTGAAAGCCGGGTTGTCGGGGTTGAATCGGATCCGTGTGTCGGGATCGTTGACCGTGAAATACTGGCCGGCTTCGAAATGCACGGCGGTGTCGCCGGCCCTTCCGGACGGCGAGGAAGTTTCGAACGTGGGCGGATTGTCGGGGGTTGCCGGCAAGCCGGTGAGACTGTTGATGGCGTCGGAAACGCTGGTTCCGGTGCCTTCGTCGAAGCCGAAGTCGGCGAGAGGCTCGGCGGCGGAGACCCTGGGGGGCAGGGCGGCTGCCGAGACGACCAATAGCGCGAGCGCGAGGAGTCTTTCGAGTTTTGGATTCATGCTGGATTTCGAGGGTTTTCCCTAACCGCCTGAGAGATTGAGGTCATGGGATGCCGAAAAGAATCCCTTTTTGCCCGGAAGTGGTTTCTCGATGGTTTCGTTGGATGCGTCGAGATCACCCTCCACCGATTTGGGCGCGAAACGTCCTCTCAACAGGCGGCTCCCAAAAGGGCGACCCTTCGACCGCTCAGATCCGAAGGAAGATCCGCCGCCGGTACATCGCGAACAGGACGAGCCAGAAAGCGAGCAGGACGGCGCACCGTTCCACCAGCGGAGCGTACGGACTTCCGAGGAGTTCGAAGATGTCGGGACCGAGATGGCGTTTCAGGTTCTCGCGCACGAACCCGCCGGAGAGCTGCCAGAGGCAGTAGAGCGTGATCGGATTGAGACCGGCCACCACGAGCGGGAACGCCCAACGCTTCCATCCCCGCCCTTCGATCACCGCGACAAACCCCGCGAGAATGAGGCAGACCCAGCCGCCGCTGAACAGCGCCCAGGAGGGGGTCCAGATCCGTTTGACGATCGGGCAGATTCCAAGGGCCCCGAGCAACCCACCGACCGCAAGACCGAAAACCCCGGCCCCGATCAACCGGACGACCTTGGACGCGACCGGCGCGTCACGGCGCATTTCCCTTCCGGCGATGAGTCCGAAGATCATCGTGGCGAGGGACGGGATGAAATTCAGCGTCTGATACCCGCCCGTGCTGAAGACGAACGGGGTCTGGCGCGGGAAAAGGTTGAGAAACCAGACGTCGAAGGCCGCCGCCGCGTTGGTGTTCTTGTCCCAGTGCGCCGCCCAACCCGCAAGCCGCGGCCAATCCCCGGGGACACCGGCCAGGGTGGTGTCGAATCCCGGCGCCGGAAGCGGGTGGACCGCGAAGAAGACGCCGTAAGCCGCAAGCACGGCGAACGCCGCGATCCATGCGGCGCGGGGCGGGCCAAGCGCCACGAGAAACAGGAACGGGTACGCGAGCCCGATCTGGGCCAGGACATTGGTGAACACCCATTCGGTGCGGGGACTCCAGGCCGAGGTCAGGAAGACCGCGAGCCCGATCAGCGCGAGCGACCGTCCCAGCGCGTGGGCGAAGAGCCGACCGCTGGATTGTCCACGAGCTCTCCGATTGGCCAGGGACCATGGAAGCGCGACGCCCACCATGAACATGAACGCGGGCTGGATGAGGTCCCACAGCGTGCAGCCGACCCAGGCGGCGTGTTCGCACTGGCGCCCGAGAAACGACCACACCGGGTGGTCCGGGTGCGCCTTCGCGATTTGTGGAAGACCGAATCCGCTCGACGCCATCAGCAGCATGATCGCCCCCCGGAACGCGTCGAGGGCCACGAGTCGTTCGGGCTGGGCTCCCGGCGACGGAATCTCACGGGGTGGCGGCTGGGCGTTCACGGGGATTGGCTTGGAAGTTGGGGATGCGGGAGCGCGGTGATTCCGCCTCGGCCGGATTCACCGATCCGCTCGTGACTCCACGCCCCGGAGAAACGCGAGCAGCGCCTGATTGATCCGTTCCGGCTGATGCAGGGTGACGGCGTGGGAGACTCCGGCGAACGACTCGAATCGGGCGCCGGGAATCGCGTCGGCGAGGCGGCGACCGAATTCGGGGGGCGCGATGGGATCGAGTTCCGCGCTGGCGACCCACGTCGGAATCCCGCCCAGTTCGCCCAATCGTGCCAGGACATCATGGCGGCCCAGGGCTCCGAGCTGTTTCATCAGGATGGCCGGTTGATCCGCGAGATCGCGACCCAGCAGAGGCGCGAAACGCGCCGCGAGATCATCCGTATCCGACTGGGCGATCTCGTCGGGGGCGAGGATCAGTTCGAGGAAGGCCCGCCGGCGCATCCGTCGCGTTCCCAGACGTGTCCGGAGCGACATCCAGAGGATCCGGGGAGTGGGGCGTGCCGCGTCCTTGCCCCGCGGGAAGGTGCACAGGAGGGAGAGGCTTCGGACACGCTTTGGGGCGTCCAGGGCGAGTTGTTGGGCGATGACGCCGCCCATGGAGTGCCCGACCACATGGGCCGTGGACCATCCGAGGTGGTCCATCAGGGCCTGCGCGTCAGCGGCCATGGATTCGATCGTGATCGGTCCCGAGCACGGGGTGCTCTGGCCAAGCCCGCGATTGTCGTAGGTGACGGCTTGAAACTCGGGGCCGATCGCCTCGACCTGGGGCGTCCAAGCGGTGCCGGCGACACCGACGCCTTGGATGAGGATCACCGGGGCGCCTGTCCCGTGGGTGGAATAGGCAAGGCGCGTATCCGGGAGGTTCAGAAAGTTCATGCAGGGTATCAACGATTTGCGGCTCACGCGTTGGATCGATGAATCGCGGAGGATTCCACCACGAAGACACGAAGGTCACGAAGAAGACGGATGGATTGGATGCCCTCCCTTCGCTCGGTCTTCGTGTCCTTTGTGCGCTTCGTGGTCAAATGCCGGTCCATGGAGAGCATGCGAGGCCTGTGCGGACTACGGCAGGCAGACGGCCGGAGAGTCCAGTTTTTCTCCCGTTCAGGATTCGCTCTTCCTGTGGACAGGGTGGATGCGCACACTCTCCGGGATGTCGCAAGGTGATGTCTTTTCGGTGGCCGTACCGGACGCGCAAGTGTGCCGATTGGAGAACGGTCTGGTGGTGATCGTGCGGGAAGACCGGAGCGCGCCGGTGGTTTCGGCGCAGGGTTGGTGTCGGGCGGGAAGCGTCGATGAGGGCCGCTGGCTGGGCGCGGGGCTGTCCCATGTTCTGGAACACATGCTGTTCAAGGGGACGACCACCCGGGGCGCCGGGCGGATCGACCAGGAGGTCCACGACGCCGGCGGCTCGATGAACGCCTACACGTCCTTCGATCGCACGGTTTACTGGATCAGCGTGCCCAACACCGGCGCGCGCGTCGCCGTGGACATCCTGTGCGACATCCTCCAGAACGCCACGCTTCCCGCCGACGAACTGGTCAAGGAACTCGACGTCATCCGACGCGAGATGGACATGTGCCACGACGACCCGGGCCGGCGCTCGAGTCGGCGCCTGTTCGAGACGGCCTACACGCGCAGCCCGTACCGGTATCCGGTGATCGGCCTGCCGGACATCTTCAACACGCTGACCCGCGACGACGTGGCCGCCTATTACCGGGCGAAGTACGCGCCGAACAACCTGTTCTTCGTCGTGGTGGGCGACATCAACGCCAGCGAAGTCATCGACCAGATCCGGACCGCGTTCGCTCAGACGCCGGCCCGGCCGATGCCCCTTGAATCACCGGTTGATGAACCCCGCCAGACGGCGCCCCGCGAATCCGTCGACGAGGACGCTGTTGAACTGGGTCACGTGCACGCCTCGTGGCATATCCCGGAACTACGCCACCCGGACGTCGCAGCGCTCGACGTGTTGTCGGTGGTCCTGGGGGCCGGACGCAGTTCCAGGCTGCACCGGGAGGTCCGCGAGCGGGCGGGGTTGGTGCATTCGGTGGACGCCTGGACCTACAATCCCGGAAGCCCCGGTTTGTTCGGCATCAGTTCCGTCATCGATGGCGAGCGGTTCGACGAGGCGAACGCCGCGATCCAGCAGGAGGTGGAACGGGTGAAGGGCGGCGGCGTCGGCCCGGAGGAACTCGTCAAGGCGGTCAAGCAGATGGCGGCGGGCACCCTCGCCACGAGGAAGACGATGCAGGGGCAGGCGCAGGAGTTGGGCGGGAGCTGGCTCTCGGTGGGTGACCTCGGCTTCTCGACCCGCTATCTCGCCGCGGTCGGGCGGGTGACCACCGACGACCTCACGCGCGTGGCGCGGACCTATCTGAACGACGACAATCGCACGCTTGTCGCGCTCCTTCCGAAGGGCAGCCGGAAGCGGGTCGACGTGCGCGAAGTTGTGGCGACCTCGAATCCGGTCCGGAAGATCACCTTGCCCAACGGACTTCGACTCCTGGTGAAGGAGGATCACCGCCTGCCGTTCGTCGAATTCCGCACCGTCCTCGGTGGCGGCGTGCTCGCGGAGACGGCGGCCGACAGCGGGATCACCGCGCTGATGACGAAGATGCTGATGAAGGGGACGGCGAGCCGCACCGCCGAGCAGATCGCGAGCGAGATCGAGTCGGTGGGCGGCACCCTCGACACCTACGCCGGCAACAACACCTTCGGCGTGACGCTCGAAACCCTGCGGGACGACTTCGGCATCGGGCTCGACCTCCTTGGCGATGTGCTCCTTCGGCCGTCGTTTCCGGCCGCGGAACTCGAGCGCGAACGGGATTTTCAGCTGGCGGTGATCCGCGGACAGAAGGATCACCTGCTTCAACTCGCCGGTCGCGCGATGCGCCGGGGGTTGTTCGGGGAACGGGGTTACGGCCTGGACGCCAGCGGAACGGAAGCCTCGGTGGGAGCGCTGACCCTGGACCAGTTGCGCCGGTTCCATGCTCGCCTCGCGGTCCCGGAGAACTGCGTCATGGCCATCTACGGGGATGTCGATGCCGGCGCGGTCGAGTTGGCCGTGGAACGGGCGTTCGGGACCTGGGGCGCGACGGATCTCCGGCTCGACCGCAGTCCGCCCCTGCCTCCGTTGACGGCGCCGGTTCGGTTGGAGGACACCGTGGACAAGAAGCAGGCGGTGGTCGTGCTCGGGTTCCGCGGGGCGGCGGTGGCCGACGACGACCGGTACGCGCTCGACCTCGTTTCGGAGGCGTGCAGCGACATGGGGTCCCGGTTGTTCCTGAGGATCCGCGACGAACTGGGTCTGGCGTACTACGTCGGGGCGCAGAACTTCGTGGGAACGACGCAAGGATACTTCGGGTTCTACGCGGGAACGGAACCGGGAAAGGTCGCGCGGGTCGTTGAAGAGTTCATGACGGAGATCGGTTGCCTGCGGGAGCGCGGGCTGACGGCCGAGGAACTGCAGCGGGCGAAGGCGAAGGTCATCGGGCAGCGGAAGATCGCGCGCCAGGACCTGGGGGGGTACGCGATGGCGACGGCGCTCGACGAACTCTACGGCCTGGGATTCGCCCATTCGGAGACCGAGGACGACCTGGTGTCGGCGGTGTCCGTCGACGACACCGTGCGCGTTGCGACGAAGTACCTCGTTCCCAACGCCCACGTGCTTTCAATCATCCGCCCCAAGGACGGATCCGTCGCCTAGCCTAGGCGGGTAGGGGACAAAGGTTTTGATCCGGGAAGGCTTGCCGGTACAGTGCGCGCGCTATGGCGGACCAATCGAATCCAGGTCTCACTTGGTTGTTCTACGCGCTGCTGACGGTCGCCTCGTGGGGCGTCTACGGCGTGTTTCTCCACACGGGCCAGGTGGGAATGGCCGATCCCGCGAACGGCCGGTACAAGGCTTTCCTCTTCGTCGGGATCGCCTACTTCATCACGGCCGTTCTCGCGCCGGCAGCCGTGCTGCTCGCCAAAGGGGCGACCTGGGCGTTTCCCGCGAAGGGCGCCTGGTGGTCGCTCATCGCCGGAATCGTCGGCGCCATTGGCGCGTTCGGCGTGCTGCTCGCGTTCGGAGCGAAGGGAACGCCGGCGGTCGTCATGGCCATCGTCTTCGCGGGCGCTCCCATCGTGAACGCCGGCGTCTCGCTGGTGCTCCATCCGCCGGCGGGAGGGTGGGGCGCGATCAAGCCGCAGTTCTACCTGGGGATCCTCCTCGCCGCTGTCGGCGGATGCCTCGTGACCTTCTTCAAACCGGCGCCCGCACCCGCCAAACCAAGTCCCGGCATGGCGCAAAAGAGCGTCGCTCCGGGAGGCGTCCAGGGAGCGGGTCCGGTGGCTCCCCGGTCCTGACCGGAAATCCGATTTGCCGACCGCGCCCGTGCCGGTTCCGGAATCACGCCAGGCGTTGGAGCGTCGGCAACTCGAGCAGTTGCGGCGCCTGCTCCGCGCGGTCGCGGAGTCGAACCCCTTCTACCGCCGCCGCTGGGCCGACGCGGGGGTGCTGTCCGGCGACGCCGGTACGGACTCCGAACTCGTGACCAGCCTCGATGAGTTCAAATCGAGCTTTCCGACGACGTCCAAGCAAGACCTCGTGGCCGATCAGTTGGCGCACCCGCCGTACGGGAGCGATCTGACCTACCCCCTCGATCGCTACACGCGATGCCATGGCACGAGCGGCAGCACCGGACATCCGTTGCGCTGGCTCGACACGCCCGAGAGCTGGGACTGGATGCTCGGCAACTGGCGCCGGGTGTACGAGGCCGCCGGGGTGGGCCCTTCGGACCGGGTTTTCTTCGCGTTTTCGTTCGGCCCGTTCCTGGGTTTCTGGACCGCGTTCGAGTCGGCCCTGCGGGTGGGCTGCCTCTGCCTGCCGGGGGGAGGCATGACCACCGTGGCCCGCCTCCGGTCGATTCTGGACCAGGAGGCCACCGTCGTCTGCTGCACGCCGACCTACGCCCTGCACCTTGGCGATGTTGCGCGGACCGAAGGCATCGATCTCCGCCGGTCGAAGGTCCGGCGGATCCTTGTTGCCGGCGAACCCGGCGGCAGCGTCCCCGCGATGCGATCCGCGATCGAAGCCTGCTGGCCCGGCGCCCGGGTCGTGGATCATCATGGAATGACGGAAGTCGGACCGGTGAGCTACGGGTGTCCCGAGCGCCCGGGTGTGCTGCACGTGATCGAGGACTCGTACCTGGCCGAGCTGATCGATCCGACGACGGGTGAGCCGGTCGCGGAGGGCGTTTTGGGCGAGGTGGTTCTGACGACGTTGGGGCGGCTTGGGTCGCCGCTGGTCCGGTATCGGACCGGGGACTTGGCTCGAAGATCCTCCGGCGTGGGGGATGAGGGGCGGGATCGTTGCCGATGTGGAACGGTCGAACTGGCGCTGGAGGGCGGTGTGGTGGGTCGGGTCGACGACATGGTCGTCGTGCGGGGTGTGAATGTTTTTCCGTCGGCCGTGGATGCGATCGTCCGCGGGGTGGCGGGGGTGGTGGAATACCGGGTGGAAGTCCGGAACGTCGGGGCGCTCCTGGAACTGGCTTTGCAGGTGGAACTGGCGGCGGGGTCGGCGTCGGCGTCGGAATCGGCATCTGCATCGGAAGTGATTCGGGAACTGGAGGGAGCCCTTCAGACGCGGTTGGGATTGCGGGTGCCTGTGGAAGTCGTGGGAGCGGGCGCTTTGCCGCGTTCGGAGCTGAAGGCGCGGAGGTGGGTGCGCGTAGGGGCGACCGGTCCATAGCGCCTCCTCCGAGCGCCCGAGTAGCCACCACGAAGGGCACGAAGCGCACAAAGAGGGGGATGTGGAATGCATTCGGAAATGACGCGGACAAAGGGGATTCGCGAATCGGACGACATCTTCTTTCCTTCGTGTGCTTCGTGCCTTCGTGGTTTCACCTTCCCATCGACGGTTTGGTGCATGGAAAACCAGGACCCGGGGGGGCAACTCGTGGCTTGAGGGAAGGGCCGGGGTGCGATGGAATTGAAGGACCGCGACGTTCCGAACGTCGGACTCATAGCATGAACGGATCACAGAACTCAGAAACCATGAATCAAGGCCACGTCCCGTCCTCCCGCATCCCCCATCTCCTTCTGGCCGCGGCCACGGTCGCCTGGCTGGTGACGCTCGCCGGCGGGCTGACCGCCGTCGCGGCCGACGCGGGGATGAAGCCGCTCGAACTGAAACTTCCCGAACCGACCCTGCGCGGCACGCCGGAAGATCTGCCGACCGGACCGAACATCGATCCGCCGCCGAAGACGGATCCGGCGCCCTTCATGGTTCCCGCGGGCTCCAAGAACATCAGCGAAGGCAAGCCTGTGACGAGCAGTGTCAAGCCGTTCACGGGTGAACTGGGCCAGGTGACGGACGGCAAGAAGGAGGCGTTCGATTCGGATGCGATTGAGATGCGGAGCGGGAGCCAGTGGGTCCAGGTGGATCTCGGGGCCGAGTTCGTGATCCACGCGGTGGCGATCTGGCACGACCACCGGTACATCCAGATCACCCGGGACGTCATCGTGCTCGTTTCGAACGATCCCGAGTTCAAGACCGGTGTGACGACCCTTTACAACAACGACTTTGACGACTCGTCGAAGCTCGGCGCCGGGAAGGACAAGGAATACTTCGAGACGCGCTGGGGGCGGCTGGTGGACGGCAAGGGGACGAAGGCCCGGTACGTGCGCGGGTACAGCAAGGGCACCACGTTGACCGCCCTGAACTGCTGGCAGGAGATCGAAGTGTACGGCGCGCCGGGGCAGTAGGCCTCGCGATGAAAGCGCGGGCCATCCTGGCATTCATTTTCGTGGTCGCCGTCGCGCAGGTCCTGCGCGTCGGCGATCTCGCTTTGCGGCCCCTTCACAGCGACGAGGCCATCAACGCGGTGAAACTGGATCGGCTGTGGACGACGGGGGAGTACCGGTACGATCCGCACGAATACCACGGGCCGGTCCTCTACTACCTGGCGCTGCCGGTCGCGCGCGTCGTGTCGTGGCTTCGGGAGGGGCCGGGGGCCGGGCCGGACGAGACGGGGATGCGGATGGTGGCCGTTCTCGCGGGGGTGGGGCTGATTCTCGTGTCGATCCTTTGGCTGGACGGCCTGGGTTGGCGGGGTTGGTGGATTTCCGGGTTGTGGGTCGCGGTGTCGCCGGCCTTCGTCTACTACAGCCGCTATTTCATCCACGAGATGGTGTTCGTGTTTTTCACGGCGCTCACGTTGGGGGCGGGTTGGCGGTACGCGTGTCGTTCCGGGGCGGGATGGGCGGCGCTTTTTGGCGCCGGCGTGGGGATGATGTACGCCACGAAGGAGACGTTCGTGTTCGCCCTTTTGGCGATGGGAATCGCGGCGGCGGCGGTGCTGGTGTGGGAGGGAGGGCAGGACCGTGGTCGGGGCGCGAACGGCGAACTTGCCGCGGGCGGTTGGCGGCGGGTCCGTGACTGGCTCCGGTGGGTTCCCTGGACCCATTGGATTGCGGCGGTTGGCGCGATGCTCGTGGTTTGGGCGCTGTTCTTCACGTCGTTCCTGAGCCTCCCGCGGGGCGCGCTCGATTCGGTCCTCACCTATTGGATCTGGCTTCAGCGCGCGGGGGGGGCCTCGCCGCACATCCATTCCTGGTCGTTCTATTGGGAGCGATTGGGCTGGTTCCACGAGCGCGGCGGTCCGGTCTGGACGGAGGGCGCGCTGCTCGGTTTGGCGGTGCTGGGTGGGATCATGGCCACGGGAGCGTCCCGCATGGGGAACGCGGAACGGCGGTTGGCGCGGTTTCTCCTGATCTACACGGTGATTCTGGCGGGGATCTACACGGTGCTGCCCTACAAGACGCCGTGGTGCCTGCTCGGCTTCCACCATGGCGTCGCGTTGCTGGCGGGCATTGCCGTTCGCGGCCTGCTGGGAGCCCGGCCGGTGGGAGTCCTCCCGGTGGCGGTCTGGGCGCTTGTGTTGGCGGCCGCGGGCCATCTCGGGTGGCAGGCCTGGCGCGCGAGCCGCGAGTACGCGGCCGACTTTCGAAATCCGTACGTCTACGCCCACACCTCGGCCGACATCACGAACCTGCTGGATCAGGTGCGCGAGGTTTCGGACGCGGATCCGTCCGGGCGCGACGTGCGGGTGGACGTGGTGGCGCCGGGCAGCAACTACTGGCCGTTGCCGTGGTACCTGCGGGACTTCGAGCGGGTGGGCTGGTGGGACCGGGTGCCGGAGGCGTCGGACGCGCCGATCCAGGTGATCGCGGCGAGGTTGAAGGCGGGGCTCCAGGAGAAGTCGAACGACGCGTGGCTGATGGTTGGGATGTTCGAACTGCAACCGCGGTATTTCTTCGAATTGTACGTGGAGGCGAAGCTCTGGGAACGGTTCCTGTCGGCTCGGCGAGCGGCGCGGGAATTCGAGGAACTCGAAGGGTTTGGCGGGGGACGGGAGTGAAGGGGTCTTGGCCGAATTGGCGCGCTGCCGTCTTGCGATTGTGACGGGCCTTGCGGATGGTTCGTCCGGTCCTCGCGTTCGCGACCGGAACGTCGATCCGGAGCGACGGAGGTGAACCTCGCGTGCCGTCCGACCAAATCACCATTCCGGAGAGAGTTCCGGATTCCGACGCGTTCCCCACGGGGTCGCGCGCGGGGGTTTATTTGGGGGCTTTGGTTCTCGGGTATGTGGGGATCTACATCTGCCGAAAGAATTTTTCCGTCGCGATTCCACTGATCCGGGAGGAGTTCGGGGTGAGCAAAGAGGCGGTGGGCCAGGTGGCGAGCCTGAGCACGCTGGCGTACATGGTCGGGAAGGTGGCTTTCGGACCGGTGATCGATCGGCTGGGAGGCCGGGTGTGTTTCCTGGTCAGCCTGACCCTCGTGGCGCTTTTCGGTGGATTGGGAGCCTTCGCGCCGTCCTTGGGAGGGTTGACCCTGTTGTACAGCCTGAACCGGTTGGCGGGCGCGGGCGGCTGGGGGGCGATGGTGAAGATGGTGCCCGACTGGTTCGCGGAACGTTCGCGGGCATTCGCGTTCGCCGTGCTTTCGCTGAGTTTCGTCTTTGGCGGCGTGGTCGCGACGCTGCTCGCCGGCTCGATCTCCAAGGCGAGCGGAGGCAACTGGCGATGGGTGATGGGAGGACCTTCCCTGGTGCTTTTCGCGATCCTGTTTCTCTGCGCGTTCGTGATCCCCAGGGCGCGCGCTTCTTCCGTCGAATCGAGGGCATCCCAAAGCGGGAATCCCGAGGTGAAAACCGGGTTCCAATGGTCGCAGGTCGCCGACCTCTTTCGGACGCGCCAGTTCTGGGTGGTGTGCGCGCTGAGCTTCACGCTGACGCTGCTGCGCGAGACCTTCAACACGTGGACCGTCGACTTCTTCAAGAAGATCG